>CALWBJ010000088.1 GCA_944376035.1 uncultured Clostridia bacterium
CTTCCGATCTCGGCATCAGGCATTTCTTTGTCTGCGGCGATATAGAAAAACGCAGTGTCCGCTTTGAGTACGCCCAAAAGGTCGTAAAGGAAATTTTCGTTTGCGGTGTCGAGCAGATAGCCTTTTATCTTATCGCTGACCGAAAGGTTAAGATCGTTTGTCAAAAATCTTAAAAGTTCTTCCGTTCTGCCGAATTTATTTTCAAGTTTAACCGCAAGCGCGTAAAGCAGATGCCTTTCCGTAACCCCGCCGCCCTCGCTCGCTCTGGAAAGCGGATAAACATCGCGTTCGAAATCAAGTTCGATACCGAATTTTCCGAACTTGTTTGTTATGAGTTCGCACATCTTCGCGTTACGTTTGTTTCGCTCTTTTCTCATACCTTCAAGATATTCGTTAAACGCGTCTATGTTCTGCGCGGGTATCCCGTGTGCAGCCATATAAATACAATTCTCCTGGTCGGGGTGATTTATTTTCCCGAATCCGCGGTCGAATTTCGCACGAACTTCCACACCGCACGTCGCGCCTATGTTCAGCATGGCGCAAGCCGCTTTGAATTCCTTTGCGCCAGAAAGACTGTCGTGATCCATTATCCCGGCGCTCGTAAGCCCTGCGCGATATGCCATGTAAGCCGCTTTGGTAGGCGAGTATGGAGAAAATGAATATATGGTATGTATATGATTGTTAGCGTCGTTTTCCCTGCGTACCGGCTTGTCCGCGTCTTTTTCCGCGCAGAGAAGTTTTTTGAGCGCGTCAAGTCTATCCTTCGCTGTATTTGCATTCAATAATTCAAAATAATTTTCCATGTCCTTTTCCGCCTTAGCAGCCTCCTCGATTTATCTTCCCGATTTATATGATATTTTTGTTTAGTGAAAATCTGTGTTCAGGTTTATTATCATTTATCGGTGTATAAGTTCATAAAACTTCTTTATTCCCGACGACGATTTCGCTAACTTATCTTCAAGTTTATCGTTTTATAAAATTATAACTCAAATAAAAAATATCGTCAAGCGGTATTTACCCGTATTTTGCCATTTTGTTTTTAAAAAGAAAAAAACCCTTAACCTCAACGGCTAAGAGTACCCTCTTTGCAAGTCCACCATACGACCTGCTAGAACTTAGAACTTGTTCATCATCGAAAATGTCATTAAAGCATAGATGTCCATATTTTTGAACAGTTCTTCATACTTTTTAACGCTCTTCTTCATACTTTACCTCCTTTGCCGACGAAGTTTTGCCGCCGACTTTTTAGCGATTAAAACCGCACCGAGTTCCCGCAAAAAAGCATAAATTCTATATTAAGTTGTCTCGCGAAAAACTCCTCTTCGGTTTTTCGCCCACATTATAATACTGTCAGTTGTATCTGTCAACTGTTTTATGGCCTTTTATTTAAATTTTTTTAAATAATTTTTTTATTTTTTTTAATTTGAATTTTTTTGTGATTTTTTATATTTTTATTGTTAAAAATTTACTTTTTTAGTTAAATTTTAACTTTATTTCGGCAAAGAGGGCGCTTGCGTGTCGGAAATTTCCGACGGCGGAAATGACGTCTTTTTCCGCCTTGCAATTACTATTCTATGACCTGCCCCTGCGGGATGTTACGAATTTTATCAGGTCTGCTTCAAGAACCCATTTAGCCAAACTGTTTTCTTTTCGTTTTTCTATCGCCCGGTATACAAAATATATAATAACAAACGACAGCGCGGCGGAAATAAATCCGGTAATCATGCCGAACATAACGTCGCTCGGATAATGAACCATAAGATAATTCCTTGACGCGGCCATTAAAATGACTCCGAATAACAATGTCCAAGTATATTTTTTCTTTTTTGAGACTAAAAAAATACCTGCAAGCGTTGCAGTTATAACATTGACGTGTCCCGATGGAAAAGACATGTCTTTTTCGGCGTGCGCGCCGACATCCTTCCACCACTCGTCATACGGGCTTACCGTATAGGGCCTCGGCCTTGCTATTTGAGGTTTTAAAATCACATTGCACAGTATTGCTCCTATGCCTACCGCAAGCAGAGCGCAAAGACCGGCTTTTCGAGTTCGAGAAAACAACATAAGTATAAGCGAAAGGATAATGGAAAATATACCCTTCGTGCCGAAATAACTTATAAAAACCATTAGCGGAGTGAGAAAATTTCCCATAGTGCCTGCCGCTCCGTGGTAAAACGTAAGAATAGCGCTGTCAAAATTATTAAAAAATCCGTTAAGCCATTCAGCCGCCGCCGTCAGTCCCATATTTCACCTTAATCCATCGCATTTTATTATTTTTTAATCATTATTTGCTTGTGATTTTAACTTTTATTTACGTATTCTAAAATCGCAAATGTAAAAATATAGTTCTATACTATCATATTATTTACCAAATTTCAAATTATATTTGAATGTGACCGAAATATTACAATAATTTAAAAAAATTCGCATAATAAAATATAAAATAATCATGTAATCGGTTTTTCAAAATTATAAAACCCCCGACCCCGTCGCAAAAATTGCGACGGGGTCGGGGTAAATATTTTTTAAGATTTATAATTTTTTCCGTAAATATTTTATAAAAATTTTATATTTTTTTATTTTTTCAAATTCCGAACTGATATGCTTTTATATTTTTATTTATAGTATAGGATATTTTGAAAAATCACTTTATAAAATATTTTATCTTTATTTAGTACCGAATATCCTGTCTCCCGCATCTCCGAGTCCGGGAAGAATATATCCGTGCTCGTTGAGATCGCGGTCGAGATGTGCGACGTATACCTCTACGTCGGGATGTTCTTTCGCGACTTTTTCAACGCCCTGCGGAGCGGCTATTATTGACATGAGTTTTATCTTTTTGCAACCGCGTTTTTTAAGGAGCGTTATCGCGTCCGCCGCGCTTCCGCCGGTAGCGAGCATGGGGTCGACTATCATGACGACTTTATTCTCTATCCCTGCGGGAAGTTTGCAGTAATATTCCTTGGGCGTAAGCGTTTCTTCATCGCGGTACATGCCTATATGTCCAACCTTTGCAGCGGGAAATAATGTCAGTATTCCGTTTACCATTCCGAGACCGGCACGGAGTATCGGTACTATCGCTATCGAATTTTCCTTTACTACCGTCTGTGTGGTTTTTTCAAGCGGCGTCTCTACCTCTATTTCCTGCGTGGGCACGTCTTTGAAACTTTCGTACGCCATCAGTGTAGCAAGTTCTTCGATTATTTCACGAAACTGTTTTGTGTTTGTGTTTTTATCCCTGATTATAGCCAGTTTGTGGCGTATAAGAGGGTGGTCCAATATATGGACGTTGGGATAATTTTTCATATTTTCGCAGCCCCCGTTTAATTATTCGCTTTTTTCTTTGGCGGAATCTTTCTCCGATTTTTCGTCTTCGTCCTTGGGCATATCCGTCTGTACAACCCCGAACATGGTCTCCTCTGTCTCGTTCTCGTAAGATACTTCTTTTTTTACATCGGCTTTTCCGGGCCTTAAAACAAGATTTACTATTATTCCGAGAATAAGAGCGCATGCTATGCTTGAAATCTGTACGGTAGGAGATTCAAACGTGCCGCCGAAGTTGAGCACCAGTCCTCCCAGTCCGGTTACAAGTATAGACGCGACGATAAAGAGATTTTCGCTGTTGTCAAGGTCTACGTGCTTGAACATTCTGAGACCCGATACCGCTATAAATCCGTAAAGCGCGATACTTATTCCGCCTACAACGCAGCCGGGAATGCTTTCAATGAAAACCATTACGGGATAAATAAACGCAAGCACTATGCACATAATTGCGGTGGTGAACATCGTCCATACAGACGCGTTACGGGTTATTGCAACGCAACCGTTCGATTCGCCGTAAGTCGTGTTGGGACAGCCGCCCATAAGCGCGCCCGCTATCGAACCTACGCCGTCGCCTAAAAGCGTTCTGTGAAGACCGGGGTCTTCAAGCAGGTCTCTTTTTATTATAGAACCTATGTTTTTATGGTCGGCAACGTGTTCTGCAAAAACCACCAGCGCAACAGGCGCAAACGCGAGAAGCACCGACAGCACACCTGCGCCGTCGAGCAGTATCTCGCCCGTGCTCAGTTCGTTTATTGCCCCTACAAAAGTTATATTGGGAAGCCAGTTGTTAAAATCCGCTATGGTCTCAAATGCGGCAAAATTAACGAGTCTGCAATATTCGCTGCCAAAACCGTTGTAGCCTATAAGGGTTATTATTACGGCAAGCACATATCCCGCGGCAACACCGAGTACAAAAGGTATAAGTTTCATTCCCTTACTGCCCTTTACCGATACAAGTATGGTAACCAAAAAAGTTACCACGCCGACAATAATCGCAAGCAGATTATAATTTGCCGTGCTTGTTGACGTATTCATAACGTTGCTCATGGCAGATCCCGCAAGGCTTAACCCGATAAGCGCAACAGTAGGTCCTATGATTACCGGAGGCATGAGTTTGTTTATCCAGCCGCTGCCCGCAAACTTGACGGCAATCGCTATGATTATGTATACAAGACCGGCAAAAACAGATCCGAGTATTATTCCGAGATAACCATATGCAACGCCTGTAAAAAGCGGAGATATGAACGCAAAAGAACTTCCTAAAAATACAGGACTCTTGAATTTGGTAAAAAGCAGATAAACAAGCGTTCCTACTCCCGCGCCTATGAGTGCAGCCGCCTGACTGAGATATTCGCCGCTCGGATCTACAAGAATAGGTACAAGCACGGTCGCGGCGATTATAGCCAGCAACTGCTGAAACGCGTAAATAAGATTTTTGCCGAATGGCGGCTTTTCGTGTACGTCGTACACCAAACCGTTTTTGTTCATTTGTGTGCCTCCAAAATTTTTTCTCACCGCTTCGCGGAATTTAAAAAAATAAGTCCCTTAAAGGACTTCATTTTTATAACTAATATCCGAAAAAAGAGAAAAAGAACCCGGTAAAAATTCATTCAATCCGATACTCCTACCGCTTATGCCGTTAAGATACCCGCGAACGGATTTTTCCTTCATCTTCCGCACTCCTTTCTATTTCCGTTCTGTATTTTATCACAATTAAAATTAAAACACAACCTTTTCGGAAAACTTTTTTAAATTTTATATTTTGCTTTACACTTGACGGGTAATTTATAAATCTGTAAACATAAAATATTTTTAAAACTTTTTTTTCAATATACTTTTAAGACTTCTGTTGACACGAGTTTATTCTTGGTTTATAATAGCCGCAGTCGGTTAAAGTAAATCACAAAAGAAACAATACAGGTGAATCATGGATAAAAATCAGAACATTCAGAATTCTCTGATAACTTTTTTAAGCAGCGCGCCTGCGGAACAGATTCAGGAAATATTTAATAAAAATAAGTTATTCCTCGCCTATTACAAGTGTGCGCTTATGGAAATAGAAACAAAATTCAAAGTTTTAAACGAAGAATTTTCCACGCTCAATGACAGAAACCCCATTGAAAGTATAAAAACCCGCATTAAAACATTTAAAAGTATCGCCGATAAACTTGAAAGAAAAAATCTTCCTTTCAGTCTCGAAGCGGTAGAAAAAAATATTTTTGACGTTGCAGGTATAAGGATTATATGTTCTTTCACGGACGACATCTATATGCTTGCCGAATGTTTGGAACAGCAAGACGACGTGAAGATAATAAAACGCAAAGATTATATCGCAAATCCTAAACCGAACGGTTACAGAAGTCTGCATCTGCTCGTCGAACTGCCGATTTTTTTACAGAACGAAAAGAAAAATATGATCGTGGAAGTTCAACTCCGCACTATCGCAATGGAATTCTGGGCAAATCTCGAACATCATATAAGATACAAAAAAAATCTCGACGAAAGTACCCTCTCGGCAATTTCCTCCGACCTTAAAGCCTGCGCCGAAAAAAGCGCCGCACTCGACTCGGACATGAAAAATATACGGGATAAAATACTTGCGGACCGAAAACAATAACTAACAATAACTGAGAAAATACTCCCGCCGCGAAAATTTTCGCGGCGGGAGTATTTGTCTTTTCGCTATGAATAATGCGGTATTTTCCGTTATTCCGCTATAATTATAGGAAATTATATCTCTTTTAAACAGTTAAAAGTATTTTTACCCTTTCTCAAAATATTTTGCGTTTTATTTAATAATTTTACTTACCTTTTTCCCTGCCGAGAACGGTATTGTCCTCTGTTCTGCACCTCAGCGTGCTTTCGGCGGAAGGTTTATCCTCAAAACGGTAATCCTGACCGTTCTTTTTAATATACTTGTCTATTACGTTATGACTTGCCACCTTTGATATGCTTCCGTTAACCTGTCGCTGGTAACTGAAATATTTTGCTCCGTCAGGTATATCGTTTATATTTACCGTCATTTCCTTGTGCCCCGTAAGACGAACATCGTTCATGACTTTACGAATATACTCTTTATTTGACTTTAACTTAATAAGAGAAGGGAAGTCTGCAATCGGAAACAGTTGATTCCACTCTCTGCCCTCATATTTACATAAAAGATCCGAGGCAATTTTAAGATGGGTGAGTTCTTCTTCAAAATGCTGCATCCAAATTTTCTTTATATTCGGGTCGGATTCGTCCGCACACACCGAATAATACAGATAGCATTCGGTAAATTCATGCATTACCCAACATTCAAGCCATGTGGAAGAAGGATCCATCAGACTGCCGTAACCGGTAACGTGCTGTTCCTCTATCATGGCTATTTCACTGTAAAGTTTGCGTCCGAGATCGCTGTGATAGAATGAGCCTATATTCATATAATAATTCATCGTCTGCTGCTCTGCGGCGGTTATAATTGCCGTATGCAGGCGGGTTATAAGCTGATCCTGCCAGTTGTTTATATAGCGGCGGACGTCGTCGTCGGGATGACGGTGTTCGGACACGGTAGGTCTTCCGGGCGTTATTTCGGTATATGCACCGACCAGTCGCTCGGCATGTACCCCTTCTTCCATATCGAGAAGATTTGCATACCTGTAAAGATGGTCGAAATCTTCTAAAAGCGCAAAATCAAGTTGCTCCTTTACAAACGGATTAGGCTCTTTCATGGCCATTTCAGCGGTCAGGTCTACCGCGAGTTGCTCGTAACCTATTGTAGTTTCAAGTATCGTTTCATCTATAGGTTTCAAAGCGGCTATTCTTTTTTGCTGTTGCTGTTCCTGACGTCTTACTCCTGCCGCCGCACGGCGTATATCGTTGTTGGTACAGTGACGGTTAAGTTGGTGAAGAAACCAGTTGGCTTCAAACTCGGTTCCGTTCATGAGTATTACTCTCGTCTTGGTGTAAGGACCTGTCGTATTCTTATCGTATGGCTTGGGGGCTAATGACGACCAGTTTGCATAAGTAATCTTTTCCGTCTTTGGCATTTCTTTAAATGGATTCATGTCTTGTTCTCCTTTTACCTTTTTTACGATTATCTCCAATAATTTTTTTTTAATACCGTTTCGAAAAAATTTTTATATCATCAAATTCTGATAATTTTCATTTCACATGCCTTAATTCATCTTTTAAATTTTTATAAAAACATTAACGTCTCCGCAAAAGTTTTTTCCTTTTGCGGCGCCTTATTTTACTTTAAATAATTACTTGATTTTAATTGTTTTTATTTTTCAATACAAACGTTGTTTATATAATTTTTAATTCACTTTTTATCTTTCAGTCTGTTTATTCCTTATTAACTTTCTTATTGTTTATATAAACAAAACTTAATTTAAATATAATGAGATATAGCACAAAGCACAATACCGCCGCAGTAAACCCTGAAAAATCAATCAGAACGTCTTTTACCGATGAGCCGCGCTCGGAAAGTATCTGTATGCTCTCGTCGAAACACGCGCAAAACAGCCCTAAAAACATTATTTCGAACACTTTGTTTTTATTAAACGCGCCGAGAAAAATATATAAAAGACAAATTTCCGCGCCGAGCAGGAAAAATTCTCCCGCGTGCGCCATTTTCCTGAATAAAGAATGGGTTATAACCCCTTCCCCGAATAAAAAATTGAAAACAGGTTTTATTTTCTCAAAAATCCCTTCCGATTCCTTACCCGACGCGCTTACCGAAAGACAGGAATTTCCCCATATAAAGGCAAGCGTCAAAGCAATCAATATTCCCGTAACCGCCGCTCCGACTTTGTTTTTTTCTTTTCTGCAATCAGCCAAAACCTTACCCCTCTTACCGCTGAATTTTTTATAAATTACACTTTTTACTTTTTTATTATATTGATAGTATATTATCAGTTAAGCCGCTGATATTTTTCGGTAAGTTTTTTCAGTCTTTCCGCAATTTTTACCGAAAAATCTTTATTATCGAAACGCACGGAAAAATTTTTGTCGCTGACGGTACCGGGAAGATTTATTCTGTATTCAGAATCTTTGAAAACGACATCCTGATACGGCATAATGAAAAGATTTGCCTTACTCTTCATTCCGAGTTCGATCACCGCTTTCGCGACTGATATATTATCCTTTAAGGTTCTTTTAATGTGCATTATTTGAAGGCTGTTGTTAACTCCTCTTATAAAATTATTGTAATCCCACTCGGAAAAATTATTTATAAGCCCCGTAAGCGTATCGTTATCATGCGTTCCCGTATAACACACGCAGTTATAATCGAGTTTTTCGGGAAGATAAAGATTATCGGGCTCGCCGTTAAAGGCAAAAGAGAGAATTTTCATACCGGGATAGCCCGTGCTTTTAAGAAGTTCCCTAACGCCGTCGTCTATGATACCCAAATCCTCGGCAACTATTCTGCTATCCGGAGTATTTTGCTTTATTTTTGCAAAAAGTTCTTCGGAAGGTACTTTAATCCACTCACCGCAAACGGCATTTTCCGCTCCCGCCGGAATTTCATAATATCTGTCTAATCCTCGGAAATGGTCTATACGCACATAATCGAAAGTTTTAAGCGCAGTTTTAATACGACGAACCCACCAGTCGAATATTTGCGGTTTCTTATCATAATCGTAAACGGGATTACCCCAGAGTTGACCTGTCGCGGAAAAATAATCGGGCGGCACGCCTGCTTCCTTTCTAACGGTCAGATTTTCATTCAGTTTAAAAAGACCCGGATTTGCCCATACGTCCGCGCTGTCGGGCGCGGCATAAAGCGGCATATCTCCCATTATTCGTATGCGCTTTTTATTTGCATAACTTTTTAGATTATGCCACTGTTTTTTTGCGATAAACTGAATAAACTCGAAAAACTTTATATCGTTTTCGTATTCTTTTTTAAACCTTTTTATTTCTTGCGGATTTCCGTACTTTATACCGTCTTCCCATTCGTAAAAAGGCCGTCCGTTAAACACGGTTTTTGCCGCCATGAATAATGCGTAATCCTTAAACTCTCCCGACCTTAAAAATGCTACAAATTCAGGATTTTTACGGTCAAAACGCAAAAACGCTCTTCTTAAAAGGTCGTACCTGACATTATATAAAAAGCCGTAATCGACATATCTGCTCTTGTTAAGCGAGCGCTTAATTTCGCTTTCCGTAATAAGGCCGTCAGATACGAGCAATTCAAGGTCGATAAAATACGGATTAAAAGAATTAAGACTTACCGATGAATAAGGCGAATTTCCGTAACCCGTCTGAACGAGCGGCAGTATCTGCCAGATGCTCTGACCTGCCGCCGCAAGAAAATCCGTAAATTTATAACTTTCCTTACCGAATCCCCCGATTCCGTACTTTGACGGAAGCGAAAAGATCGGCATAAGAATTCCGCTTGCTCTTTTCATTTATCCTCGCTTTTTAATATGTGCATACTTTAATATGTTAAATATATTATTTTTATTTTCTTAATTATACACATATTTTTAACAAAAAACAATTATCTTTTAGTTTAACAATTACTCTGTTTTTGCAATTATAGATGCTCTCTTTATTTTCCTTTATATTTTATTATTGAATGATTATTATTGATTATTTTTATTTCAATATGCTTACATTTATATAAAATATGGAAAACACATTATACTATCTTTAATATTACATTGATTTTATAATAAAAATAATTTATAAATTGCCCGATATTGCTCGATAATGTTCCGCGCCCCGCCGAATCGGCGGGGCGCGGAAAAACACTTTTATTTTTATCTTTAAAACTTACCGTATATTTTAATTAACCTTTAATCAACCAACAAGCGACATAATATGAGAAAAAGTTAACGTAAACTATACGTTATGATTTTACGGGCATCAAAACTTGTAAACTGAAATTCGCCCGCAATCAGATATTGTTTAAAGTTTTATATATGCTTCGCGCTCGGCGCCGACCGAGACGTATTTAATTTTAGTTCCGAGCGATTTTTCCAAAAATTCAATATATTCTATCGCTTCTTTGGGGAGGTCTTCGACTTTCCTGCACGCGGAAATATCTTTGTTCCAGCCTTTGAGCGTTTTATAAACGGGTTTATAAAGGTCGAGTTCCTGCGGGAAAGGAAATTCGGTAGTTATTTTACCGTCTTTTTCATAAGCGACGCATACCTCTATTTCTTTCATGAAACTAAGAACGTCAAGTTTTGTAAGCGCTATCTCGTCCGCGCCCTGCATTCTTATTCCGTAACTGCTTGCGACCACGTCGAAAGGTCCGACCCTTCTCGGTCTGCCGGTAGCCGCGCCGTATTCGCCGCCCGCCTGTCTTAATTCTTCGGCTTTTTCGCCGAAATACTCCACGGTGAAAGGTCCTTCACCGACGCAGGTAGAATAGGCTTTCATTATACCTATCGATAAATCCAGTTTAAGATTAGGAACTCCC
>CALWBJ010000089.1 GCA_944376035.1 uncultured Clostridia bacterium
TAATTATTTTATATTTTAATTATTTTATCACATTTTTTAACTATTATCAAGTTTTTATAAGCGATTTAAATGTATCTTCGTCCATAATTTTTATATTAAGGGCTTTGGCTTTGTCAAGTTTACTGCCTGCGTTTTCACCTGCAAGAACAACTGTGGTGTTTTTTGAAACCCCGCTCATAACCTCTCCGCCCAGGCTTTCAATAATTTTTGCCGCTTCGTCGCGTTTAAAATCAGACAGAGTACCCGTAAGAACAAACTTTTCACCGCTGAAAACACCTTTATTTTCTTTTATTTCGTAAAAAGGTCTGACTCCTGCCAAAAACAAGCCTTCTATTTCATCATTATTCTTTGAGTCAGCAAAAAAATCCACTATACTGTTTGCGGTTATTTCCCCTATATCGCCCAACGCAATTAATTGATCTTTGCCTGCATTTTTTAAGTTATCAAAAGACTTAAAATTATCCGCAAGATCCTTAGCAGTTTTTTTACCTATATTATCGATTCCCAATGCAAAAATAAAATTATTTAAAGCAACATTTTTAGATTTTTCCACAGCACTTAAAAGATTTTCTGTTTTAGCGTCTTTAAAACCTTCTAACTTTAATAAGTCGTTTTTATTAAGGTTGTATAAATCGTAAAATTTTTCAACCCCGAATTTATCAAATAAAATCCCGGCCGTCATTTCGCTGAAACCTTCTATATTCATGCCGTTCTTACTGGCAAAATTAGTAAGCCTCGCAATAATTCTGGGACGGCAATGTTCGTTTGTACAAAACAAATTTGCCCCCGTCTCTTTTAAAGAAGTACCGCAATAAGGACAAATAACGGGTTTAACGATATCCACACATCCCTCATAAAGTTCCGTTGTCCCTAAAATCTCTGGTATAACTTCGTTGCTTCTCCGAACAAGTACCCTTGCACCTATCTTCACGCCTTTTCTTTTAATATCGCCATAATTATTCAAAGTGGCTTTGCTTACAGTAGCGCCCGCAAGTTCTGTGGGTTCAAGAATCCCGAGAGGCGTAAGTTTTCCCGTTCTTCCCACCTGCCATTTAAGGTCTTTAAGAATTGTGGTAACTTCTTCTGCTTCAAATTTATAAGCAATTGCCCAGCGCGGAAATTTATCCGTGGCGCCAAGCCTCTCGCGTATGGAAAAATCGTTTACTTTAACAACTGCGCCATCAGTCAAATAATCCAGAGTTTTTCTATTTATTTTTACTTCGTTTATGGCAGACATAACATCGTCTATACCTCTACAAATTCTTAAAAAAGGATGAACTTTAAAACCATTCTTTTTTAAAAATTCCACACACGCTGTCTGAGATTCAAGTCTCCCCTCTGACATATAATTAACGTTATAAAAAAGAATTTCAACCTTACGTTTTTCAGTGATTTTGGGATCAAGATTTCTTATAGCGCCGGCAACTGCATTTCTTGCATTTTTCAATGGCTCGTCGGCTGTGCGATTATATTCTTCGAGTACGGAAAGCCTCATTACCGCCTCGCCTTGAACTTCCATAACACCCTTATAATCAACAGAAAGAGGAAAACTCTTAATTGTCATAACTTGCGCAGTTACATCTTCACCTATAACACCGTTGCCCCTTGTTGTAGCCCGCGTAAACATACCGTTTTCATAAGTCAGGCATATTGTCAGACCGTCAAATTTATATTCAACAGTGTATTCAAGAGCTTCCCCTTCCTTATTTATTCTTTTATCAAAAGCATATAACTCTTCTTCGCTGGTTGCTTTATCAAGACTGTATAATTTCTTAAAATGCGTATGCTTTTTAAAAGAAGACACAGGTTCTCCTCCAACCCTCTTTGTAGGAGAATCAAAAAGAACGGTTCCCGTTTTCTCTTCGAGTTTTTTCAATTCATCGTAAAGAGCATCGTATTCTTTATCGGAAACGGTTGGGTTATCCAAAACATAATATTCATAAGAATATTTATTTAAAATTTTAACAAGTTCCTGCATCCTGCTCATTTTAAAATCTCCATAGGCGCAAATTTTGCCGAAAGTGATTTTACTCCGACACCTTTAAACGCCACATCCACAATTATGTTGTCTCCTTGACCTTTTACCAAAATTACCGTCCCATCACCGAACTTGACATGCTTTACTTTACAGCCGGGTTTATATTCAGATATATTTGCTTTGTTATTTGGAACAGGTTTACTTCCTTTCAGCATGGTTTTTGCATATGCTGAGGAATATCCGGAAGCGGAACCGCCGTCATAACTTCCTGCACTTAAGTTTTCATAAGATGAGTCTCGGTATATACTTCCGCCATAAAATTTATCTTGTTTTTCAGTTGAAAAATTTACTCTTTCGGGATATAAGACGCTTTGTGCTTCTTTTAAAAATCTTGACTGCGTCATATATTCTCTACCGCCATACATATATCTGCTCTGCGCTCTTGTAAGATAAAGACGCTCTTTTGCGCGGGTTACAGCCACGTACATAAGTCTTCTCTCTTCCTCTGTCTCATCATCGCTCCCCGAACTTCTGCTGATTGGTAAAATCTTTTCATCTAAACCCGCCACAAACACACATTTATATTCCAGTCCTTTTGCCGAATGTATGGTTGCAACAGTAACGGCATCATCTTTATCAAGAGAGTCCGTATCAGAACTTAGCGTTACAGAATTGAGATAATCGGATAAGCCAGTACCGGGATTGTCTTTATAAAACGTTTCGGCTGAGTTCTTCAATTCACCGATATTTAAAAGTTTTTGTGTATTTTCTTCGGTTTTTTCGGAAAATTGCTCGACAAATCCGGTAGAATCAATAATATGTTCAATCAACAAGTGAGGCGGATTATGTCTGGAAAACGCAGAGTAATCGTCAAGCAAAAGTTTAAAATTACAAAGTTTTGACTTTGAGGATGCTCCAATGCCCGTTCTGTCGATATAATCTATTCCCTCATAAAGCGAATAACCGTTTGCAGAACAAAATTCCCTCAATTCTTTCAGCGTCTTATCGCCTATACCGCGTCGCGGAGAAGCGACACAACGCAAAAAAGATTCGTCATCATAAGGATTATTGACAATTTTAAGATAAGATAAAACGTCTTTAATTTCTTTTCTTTCAAAAAATCTGTAACCGCCGTAAACTCTATATGGGATATCGTATTTTGTAAACTCTTGTTCAAACGCCCTGGACAGAGCATTTACGCGCATAAAAACCGCAAAATCTTTATAAGTATATTCTCCGCGCGCGAGCAAACTTTTTATCTGCATGGCAACGTATGCCGCCTCGCTGTTTTCGTCTGTGGCGACAAAAGTCTCTATCTTCACCCCGTCCGAATTTTCAGTCCACAATTCTTTATCACGTCTGCCGGAATTATTTTTTATTATGCAGTTTGCAAGTTGAAGTATTTTTTTGGTCGAACGGTAATTTTGTTCGAGTTTATATATTTTAGCCCCCCTGTATATATCGTCAAAATTAAGAATATTCTCTATTTTAGCGCCTCTCCAACCGTATATACTCTGATCGTCGTCGCCCACAACAAAAATATTCCCGTGCTTTATGCTAAGCCTTTGCGCAATTGCAAACTGGACTTTGTTGGTATCCTGAAATTCGTCAATATGTATGTAACGGAATTTTGATGAATAATAATCGGCTATTTCCGGGAATTTAACAAACAGTTCATACGTTTTGAAAAGCAAATCATCAAAATCAAGCGAGTTGGAATGCGATAATTGCCTTTCATATTCGGTGTATACGTTACATATTTCTTCTATAAATCTTAAATCGGCATATGTTCTCTTGTATTCCTCGGGAGACAAACACTCGTTTTTTGCATTTGAAATATGGCTTTTAGCCGATTTCAACAATGCTTCGGCATCATATCCTAGAGTTTCAAATACGCGTTTTAAAACTTTGTCCTTATCAGTTTCGTCATATATCGTAAAATTTTTATCATAGCCGAGTTTATCAATATCCCTTCTTAAAATCCTGACGCACATGCTGTGAATTGTAGAAACCCATAAATCCCCCGCTTCGTCTCCGACAATCTTTCTGAGCCTTTCTTTCATCTCTTCTGCCGCTTTATTAGTGAAAGTTATTGCCAGAATATTATCAGGCGAAACGTTTTTTTCGACAAGCAGATATACTATACGGCTGACAAGAACTCTCGTTTTTCCGCTACCCGCACCTGCAATAACAAGAACAGCCCCTTCCGTATCCAGAACAGGCTTAATCTGTTCGCCGTTTAACCTTGACAAAATTGCATTGAGTTTATTTTTACATTCAGCATTATTCATCATAGTAAATTTTATCATCCTCTGAAAATGCGCCGAAAAAATATAGAATTAAATTATTTTTTTCATTGGCTTATTTTGAAATTTATTATATCATATTCAGCCTTATTATTCAAGCCGAATACAAAGATGAAAATCTAAATTTAAAATAATTACAATGCTCATTTATCAATTATTTGCCAAAAAATTTTTAATATGATAAAATCTTTATGGTTTTTATGAGGTTTTCAAATGAAAAACAACTGGTTAAACAATAAAATTGTCATAATTTCCGGCGCAAGCGGAGGCTTAGGTTTCGGAATCGCAAAAATGCTAATAGAAAAATATAATTGCAAGGTTATAGGCATTGCGAGAAATGAAGAAAAAATCAAACGGGCTATACAGTCATTAGGCGAAAAATCCAACTTATTCGATTATAGAATTTTTGACGTCAACGACAAAAACTCTTGGTTATCATTCAGAGAGGAACTTGAAACAAAAAAAATTATACCTGATATACTTATAAATAATGCAGGTTTTATGTTACCTTTCGCCAGATTTGAAAAGTATAGCGATAAAGAAATTACCGATATTATAAATACAAATTTTATTGCACACGTTAATGCAATTAAAATCTTTTTACCGTTGTTAAAGAAATCTTCTTCTCCTTCCATAATAAATATCTGCAGTGCTGCAGGGCTGTGTGCCGTAGCAGGAGAAAGTATGTATTGTGCAACTAAATTCGCCATGAAAGGTTTTACCGAAACGCTTCAACAGGAATATAAAAATAAAATTTACATAGCAGGTATTTATCCCGGATTTATAAAAACAGATATTCTTCAACGACAAACCTTAGATTCTAAAAGCAATAAACTCATAGATAAATTTATGATGCCGCTGGATAAAGCGGTTAACAAAATAGTCAAACGTATTGCCCGCAGAAAAAAACGAACGGTAATTGGGTTTGACGGGCGATTTATGTGGTCTTTTTCAAGAACATTACCCTCGCTTACACCTACACTTATTACGACTGTATTCAAAAAATCCAAATTGGAAATGTTTAAAGATATATTTGAAGAATAATTAAATACTAATTAAGGACTGATTTATGAAAAGAATTTTAACTATACAGGATATTTCATGTGTTGGAAAGTGTTCGCTAACAGTTGCACTGCCGATTATTTCGGCATTCGGAGTGGAAACTGCCGTTCTCCCCACAGCGGTTTTATCTACTCACACAGCATTTAAAGGCTTTACTTTCCGCGATCTTACCGATGACTTGCCTGCTATATGCAAGCATTGGAAGGAACAGAATATTCAGTTTGACGGAATTTATACAGGCTATCTCGGTTCTGCCGAACAATTAGATATAGTAAAAGACATTTTTAATCAATTTAAAAATGATAATTCGTTTTTTATAGTAGATCCCGTAATGGCCGATAACGGCAAATTATATGCGGGTTTTGACAGTAAATTTGCATTAGATATGTCAAAATTA
This sequence comes from uncultured Clostridia bacterium, assembly GCA_944376035.1. GTDB lineage: Bacteria > Bacillota > Clostridia > Christensenellales > Borkfalkiaceae > UBA1259. The sequence goes on from CALWBJ010000089.1 coordinate 5,744, forward strand.
TGCGCAAAAGCAGACATAATTGTACCGAATCTTACCGAAGCGGCACTTCTTCTCGGAGAAGATTACAAAGGCGATTGTTATGACGAAAACTATATACGTCAACTCTTATTAAAACTTACAAAATTAGGATGTAAAAAGGCCGTTCTTACCGGCGTCAGTTTTAAAAAAGATTTACTCGGAGTATACGGTTACGATAGCGAAAACAATAATTATTTTTATTATTACAGGGAAAAACTCCCCTGCATTTTTCACGGGACCGGAGATGTTTTTGCCAGCACACTTTGCGGAGCGCTTGCCATAGGTAAATCATTCTTTGATTCGCTTAAAATTGCCGTGGACTATACCGTTGAATGTATAAACGCAACCATGCGCAATCCTTCTCATAATTGGTATGGCGTAGATTTTGAAACGGCATTCCCCTATCTGATTAAAAGAATATCCGAGTAAATTCTAACTTTCCATTTGCATATTCTGAGGTAAAAAACATATCATTATCAAAGTAAAGAATAAAATTCATGTTTTAATAGATTAGATCTTACTGCCCTATCTCACTATGAGATCAGGGCTTTTTATATGTTTAAAATATTGAAAATTAAAATTAAACTTGAAATGCGCTAAATCATATGTTATTATAAAGAAAATAGAACACACTAAATATTTTTTAAATTTATATCTAAACAAAGCCATTTATCAAAGGCAGAAAATTAAAAGTTTAAGGGGATTAAGTTTATGAAAAAGACATCAATAATAGTATTAATTTGTATATTGATTGTATTTTGTTTAGGTACCTACGCTTGCTTTAGTTGTGATCCACGGTCACAGGCATATAAAGATATAATTGATAGGAAAGAAAATGACGGTGTATTCTGTTTCTATATGATGAAAAACACAGATTTTTATACTATTGCTGGTGATTTGGAGGAAAATAATCCTGAGATAATGTATATACCTCCATTTTACAAAGGCAAAGAAGTTCGTCAAATTTATTGTAAAGTTGGTACAGGAGCATTATCTGTTGCCCAAACCATATTTGCGCCGAGTTTTTTAAATGTTAAAAAAATATATGATTCTTTTTTATCACCTAATTATACTAATAAAGCTGAAAAAAAGGGGGGAATTAATATAGAAAATATTTTTTTCCCAAATATGATTAACGATTTTGGAAACAAAGCTTTTGACTATTTTATCAATGAAAATGATGCTGATTTTTTTACAATTTATGTTAATCATCAAATTTTTAATGATGCAAAGTTATATATAAGTGATTATTTAGGATTAACAATTAAAGAAAACTTTTTTGATAAAATATTTTTTATAAACTATAAAGATAAAATAATAATATTGCAAAAGGCAAATATAACATATTTATTTAACTATGAAAAACGCCCTAACGGCGGAGTGTTTTTCATAGATAATTACGGATACGGTGAAAGTATAAAAAATCCGCCGTATGACCCGATACGAGAAGGCTATACGTTTGAAGGTTGGTATAAGGAATCAGAATGTATCAA
>CALWBJ010000090.1 GCA_944376035.1 uncultured Clostridia bacterium
GGATAGGAATAGGCAATGCGATAATAGGCTCGCTCATAGCGTGGGAAGTGCTTGCAAAACGTACTAAGAATATGACTCAGCGTCTCGGCGCGAAAACCATGCCGGAATTTTTCTGCAAGAGGTACGGGAGCGAAAAACTGAAAATAGTTTCCGCTGTCGTAATATTCTTATTCCTGATACCTTACTCGGCTTCGGTCTATAACGGTTTAAGCAATCTGTTTGAGACGGTTTTCGGAATACCCGGCTGGGTGATAATGATAATTCTTGCCGCACTTACAGCGCTGTATCTGTTTTTCGGCGGTTATTTTGCCACCGCGCTTTCAGATTTCATACAGGGCATAATAATGCTTATCGGCGTGGTGCTGATGGTTATATGTTTCCTTAACAGCAGTCAGGTCAACTGGGATATATCGGGGCTTAAATGGTTCACTTTCGGAAGCGAGAATACGGGAATTTACGGAGACACCGTATCTTTGATAGCGCTTATACTTTTAACGTCTTTCGGTGTGTGGGCTCTGCCGCAGACGGTGCATAAGTATTATGCAATAAGGGATAAAAAGGCAATATCTCAGGGCATGATAGTCAGTACGTTATTTGCGCTTATAATAGGTTTCGGCGCATATTTTGTCGGAGGGCTCAGCGGATTTTTCCCTGAGGTTTCGGGTGTGGGGTCGGATAATATCGTACCCACAATGTTAAATCTTGTAATTCCCGCGGGACTTATGGGAATAATAGCGGTACTGATACTTTCCGCAAGCATGTCTACGCTTTCGTCCGTTTCGCTTGCCAGCGCGTCGGTTGTTGCAGTGGATTTATATAAGGGCGTTATAAACAAGGACGCAGAGGATAAAAAAGTCAACCGCACAATGAGAATACTTTGTCTTGTGTTTATACTTATATCGGTTGTGCTGGCGGTACTCAACGAAGAATTCGGAATTTCCGCCATTGCTTATCTTATGGGACTCAGTTGGGGAACTCTTGCAGGGTGCTTCATGGGACCTTATGTGCTGGGAGTTTTATGGAAAAAGGTTACAAAAGCGGCGGTATGGAGTTCGATAATAGGATCTTTGGTACTCACCGTTGCTCTTACGCTCATTTTCGGTTATGATATAAACGGCTGGAACGTTTCTTTCGGAAAGGCCGTTCAGAGCGGTATAGGCTGTTCGCCGCTCGTGGGCGTAATATGTATGGCTTTTTCGGTTATAGTTACTTTTGTAGTCAGTTTATTCACTGCTGCGCCCGAGAGAGAAATTTTGGAACAGTCTTTTGAAAAAGAAATAGATAACCTTATTGTCTGATTTTCTTTACGGAGGAAACAAGGGAATGATTTGGTCTGAGCAGGAAACTTTGTCGAGAAAAGAAATAGAAGAAATTCAACTTTCGCGGCTTAAAGCAACGGTTAATTACGTTTACGAAAGGGTTGCGCCTTATAAAGCCAAAATGGACGAAGCAGGGATAAAACCCGAGCATATAAAATCTCTTAAAGACCTTAAAAACCTGCCTTTTGTAACAAAGCAGGATTTAAGAGACAATTATCCTTTCGGGTTGTTTGCCGTACCGAAGGATAAACTTGTCCGTATTCACGCTTCGAGCGGTACGACGGGTAAACCGACGGTGGTAGGATATACCGCTGCCGATCTGAAAATGTGGACCGAGTGTGTGTCGCGTATCGCCTGCATGGGCGGAGCGTCCGATAAGGACGTGGCGCAGATTTGTTTCGGCTACGGAATGTTTACGGGCGCGCTCGGGCTTCATTACGGGCTTGAAAATATAGGCGCTGCAATTGTTCCTTCATCTACGGGCAATTCCGAAAAGCAGATAATGTATATGAAGGATTTCGGTACGACGCTTCTTGTCGCCACTCCGTCTTATGCGCTAAGGCTTGCCGAAGTCGCGAGGTCGATAGGCGTCGACCCCATAAAAGATCTGAATGTAAAGATAGGTCTTGTCGGGAGCGAACTTTTAACCGACGCAATGCGCGACGAGATGCATAAATACTGGGGCGAAAAAATGCTTGTAACGTCCAACTACGGCATGAGCGAACTTATGGGTCCCGGCGTTTCGGGTGAGTGCGAATATATTTGCGGAATGCACATTAACGAAGATTTTTTCATTCCGGAAATTATAGATCCTGCAACGGGTGAAGTTCTGCCCGAAGGAGAAAAGGGCGAACTTGTCATTACTTGTATAAAAAAAGAAGCACTGCCGCTTATAAGATACAGGACAAAGGATATAACGAGACTTAACTACGAGCCGTGTAAGTGCGGAAGAACGCTCTGCCGTATGGAAAACCTTTCGGGAAGAAGCGACGATATGCTTAAAATCCGCGGCGTAAACGTTTTCCCGAGTCAGATTGAGGAAGTGATTTTAAGTTTCAGTCAGTTGGGTCCGCATTACGAGATAATAGTCGAGAGAGAAGGATATTCCGATAAACTTACGATAAGAGTGGAACTTGTAAAATCCACCGACTCGTTCAAGGAACTCGAAAACATAACCGCGGGAGTGAGAAACAAACTCCGCGTAGTATTGGGACTTGACGCGAAAGTACAACTCGAATCTCCCGATACGCTGCAGCGTTTCGAAGGCAAGGCAAAGAGGGTTAAAGACCTAAGAAATAAATAAAAGAAATAAAATTTTAAAATAGTCAAAACAGTTCTGTTTATAGCAGCAATATTAAAATTCGTTGACGTCCCGTGGTAGGACAACGGATTTTTAAGACCGTATAACTGTCAATTTTCAACATAAGAAGGGTTAAATATAATGAAAGAAAGAAAAATGATGCTCGGTAACGAGGCGATAGCGCGCGGAGCGTATGAGGCTGGAGTTAAA
>CALWBJ010000091.1 GCA_944376035.1 uncultured Clostridia bacterium
GGCGCACAGGATAGCGCCCGAAGTTTTCAGATCGCTTGGCGCGAATGTCATAGCCGCTAATTGCGTGAACGACGGAATGAAAATAAATTCAAATTGCGGCGCATTGTATCCCGAAAATCTGAGAAAAAGGATATTCAGATATAAAGCAGACATGGGATTTGCATTCGACGGCGACGCCGACAGACTGATAGCGGTTGACGAAAAAGGCGATATAATAGATGGAGACATGATATTATACGGGCTTGCCAAATATTATAAAAGAGCGGGAAAACTTAAGGGTGATACGGTTGTCGGAACGAGCCATACCAACATGGCAATAGAAGAGGACCTTAAAAAAGAGGGTATTTCGCTTATAAGGACGGATATAGGCGATAAATATGTACTAGCCAAACTGCTTGAAAAGGATTTGTCTTTGGGCGGAGAACAGAGCGGGCATATAATTCTTAAAGATTATGCTACGACGGGAGACGGAATACTTACCGCTATAACGCTTGCGAATATGGTGTTGAAAGAAAAACAAAAGTTCTCGGAAGCACTGAAAATTGAACTTTATCCGCAAGTAAACAAAAACGTAATCGTAGACGATAAGTTCAGAATAATGAACAACGAAGAATTAGGGAAAGAAGTTGCAAAATTTAACGCTGAACTGAGCGGACGAGGCAGAATAATGATGCGCGCATCTGGAACCGAGCCCAAAATAAGGGTAATGGTAGAAAGCAGAGACAGGGCGCTTAACGAAAGCATTGCCAATTCGATAGTGACAATTATAAAAAAGATAAACGCTGAGGTCTGATATGTGCGGAATTGTCGGTTATATAGGCGGCGGACCGGAGAAAATTCTTCTTGACAACTTAAAAAAACTCGAATACCGCGGTTACGATTCGGCGGGTATTGCGGTAAAAAGCGGTAAAAATATAAAAGTTTTCAAATCGGCGGGAGAAATAAAAAATCTGATAAGAATAGTTAAACCCTGCGAAAATGCAACATCCGGCATAGGTCATACGCGCTGGGCAACTCACGGAAAACCGGATGAAATAAATGCTCACCCTCATGTATCGGAAAACAGAAAATGGGCGGTCGTTCATAACGGGATAATAGAGAATTATGCGGATATAAAAAAAGATCTGTTAAAAAACGGCGTTGAATTTTACAGCGAGACTGATACGGAAGTGATAGCCGCGCTTTTGGAATTCTACGACAGGGGAGATAAACTCGAAGCGCTTAACAAAACGCTGTCAGTGGTAAACGGAAGTTACGCTCTCGCTATAATAAACAGGGACAGCGAAGAACTGGTTTTTGCAGGAAATAAAAGCCCGCTTTTTATAGGAGTAAACGGCGAAAACGTAATGATTGCAAGCGATATAATATGTTTCGACGGATTTTGCGATAAATATTATGTCATTGAAAACGGAGAATACGGTTATGCCGATAAAAGCGGCATAAAGATATTCGATAAGTTCGGTAAAAAGGAAAAAGAGCCCGTGAGGCTCAAATGTTCTTTTTCCGGAAACGAAAACCTTTACACCCATTACATGATAAAGGAAATTTATGAGACAAAAGATGCTGTAAAGAATATATATGAATATTATTCCGAACCGCATAATTATGAAATGATAACAAAACATGATTTCGGGAAAATAAAGAAAGTCAGGCTTATAGGGTGCGGAACTGCCTATCATGCGGCGCTGATGGGTGTGGAAATGATTGAAAACGAAACCGATTTTGACTGTTCGGCGTGTGTGGCAAGCGAGTTCAGATACAAAAATCCCAAGATAGGAGAAGATACGCTTGTTGTGCTTATAAGCCAGAGCGGCGAGACGGCGGATACCCTAGCCGCGTTTGAGTTGGCGAAACAAAAATGCGCGCTTACCGTTGCCGTAATAAACGTTGAATACAGTACGCTTGCCAAAAAATGCGATATAGTCTTGCCTATAAAAGCGGGTGTGGAAAAGGCCGTTGCGTCTACAAAGGCTTACAGTGCTCAGATAACGGTGCTTTATCTTTTGTCGCTTATGCTTAAATCTGCGGTAAGCGGTTGCGGTTTTTCCGCCGATGAAGTAATAAATCTTTATAATCAATGTGAATTCGGTAACGTCAATAATCTCAAACTTCTTGCGAATGTTTTTCAGTATAACGATAAATTGTTTATGATAGGAAGAGGCAAAGATTATTTTACGGCGTCGGAAGCAAGCCTTAAAATAAAAGAGACTTCCTATATAAACGCCGATACGTATTACGCAGGCGAATTAAAACACGGTTTTTTGGCGCTTGTAAATTCGGATACTTTCGTAATAGTGTTTGCGACAGAAAAGGGCATACTTACCAAAACGCTGGGAAATGCCGAAGAGGCGCGGGCAAGGGGCGCAAAAATCATATTATTTACTTGTTTTGATTTAGATTCCGATATAACGGATAAATTTTATTATGTTATAAAGGTGAAAGATGTGGGAAGCTCGCTTCAAGGAGTAATAAATATTCTGCCGTGGCAGATTATTGCGTACTATACATCGGTAAATAAGGGCATAAATCCCGATAAGCCGAGGAACCTTGCAAAAAGCGTTACCGTAGAATAGAAATTTTTAATTTTTCAAAATATGTAATAAAGATAAAAAATATAATACCTTATAAAAACAAAATAAAAACAAATTAAAAGTTTTGTTAAAGTATCAAGTTAAAAAATAAAAAATAAAAAACTCGAATAAAGGGGGAATGTCAAGAAAAGTGTGTAAGTTTTTTGGGTTAGATTAAATTTTCATACTTTTGCATTAGGATTTGGAACTTGGAATTGACGGCAAGCTGGTTTCTGACCATAGCCCAGTTTTGTACGCTTGA
>CALWBJ010000092.1 GCA_944376035.1 uncultured Clostridia bacterium
GCGATTTCAGCGGAATTTACATCCGTACTAAATAAAAATCATCAGACGTAAAAACCGCAGACAAAATAAGATTTAATTTAGAATAAAATAAAAAAATAAAAACTTAAAATTCAAAAAGTATATTAGTGGAGGATAAGAAAATGGCAGACATTCAGAAAATGTTAGAAGAAGTTAAAGGTATGACGGTTTTGGAACTTAACGAACTCGTTAAGGCTTTGGAAGAAGAATTCGGCGTAAGCGCTGCTGCTCCCGTAGCGGTTGCTGCTGCTCCCGCTGCTGCGGCTGCTGCTCCCGCTGCCGAAGAAAAGACCGAGTTCAAGGTTTCCATCAAAGAAATCGGCGACAAGAAGATCGAAGTTATCAAAGCGGTCAGAGAATTCACCACTCTCGGTCTCGGCGAAGCGAAAGCGCTTGTTGAGGCTAAAGGCGTTATCAAAGAAAACGCTACCAAGGAAGAAGCCGATAAGATCATCGCAAGATTCAAAGAAGCCGGCGCAACCGTTGTTGCCGAGTAATCGGAAAGTAAATTTCTTTTGTCAGGCGGCGTAAGTTTTCTGACGAAGTATTTATTCGATTTTTTCGGAATATTTCAACCGTTAAAAAGTTTGATTTAGTCTGAAATCTTAAACGGAAATTATAAACCGAGCCTAAAGCGGCGTACGGTTTTGGTATGCACTCAAAAATTTTAACATATTAAAAATATATGTTAAACATTCGGGGTGCATATTTTTATTTTAAAAATTCGTTTGGATTACTTTCAGTTCGGGTATTGACTTAAAAATTTTTATCTGCTAAACTTTATATAAATCTTATAAAAATTTTATAGAAAGATATTAATTGAGGAGGGAATATGAAAATTCTTGTTGTAGGAGGAACGGGACATATAGGTTCGTTTCTGGTCCCGAAGTTGGTTAAAAACGGGCACGAGGTTTTCGTCGGTACGAGAGGCAGGACAAAACAAAAACTGTATACGGAAAACGGATTTGAAGGAGTAAAATTTATAAATTTCGACGTTTCTAAAGACGAAGAAGTTTTAAGTTTAAAAAAATACAATTTTGAAGTTATTGTTGATTTTCCTGGTGAGGCGTATAGAATATGGAGGCTTTTAGGGGACAGCGTTTCGCATATTGCAGCCTGCGGTTCACTTTGGATGTTCGGAAATCCGCACGTGGTGCCCACACCCGAAGTATTACAGGAAGTTTTCTGGGATTACGGATATAAGACGCGTTTTGATCGGTTTTGCGAAATGCTTGAAGCAAACAACAGAAAAACCGCAGCGGTAACGGGTGTAATGATTCCAAACGTTTGCGGGCCGGGAAAGATTCCCTTAGACCAGTACGGGTGCAGATCTGTAGAAAATCACAAAGATATGATTGCAGGAAAAACGGTTTACTTGCCGGACGGCGCCGAAAGCCTTATAGGACCTTGTGATGCGGAAGATATAGCCGATTTTTTTGTGCTGGCGATTGAAAACCGTGAAAAATCTTCTAATCAATTATTTAATATAGGTGCGGAATATTCATTGACTGCAAGTGAATTTATAAAAGCATACGGGCGTATTTACGGAGTGAATATACCGATACAGAAAGTTTCCTGGGACAAATACGTAAAAGAGATAAATTGCGATATCGGCGCATGGTGGCATTTTTACGCGCATATGCTGCCCGATATAAGAAAGGCGAAAAAGTTACTCGGATATTCTCCTGAATATACTCCCGAGCAGACTATGTACCGTGCGGTTGAGTGGATGAAAAAAGAAAAATTGTTATAAATTTAAGTTAAATATTTCACATAATGCCCGAACGTCAGACTGATAATAACGCTCAGTCTGACGTTCGGGCGTTTTTTTGTTTTCGATTTATTTTTTAAGTTTGAAAATATAATTTTTGTAAAATAATTAAAGAACTGAAAAGTAACAGTGAAATTCATACTTGAATAAGTTTGATAATTGTGTTAAAATTTAATTATGGCAAATATAAGATTTAAAAGCGTTAAAAAGCATTATGACCTTCTTGTAGAAGAAAATAACGACCCTGTTTACGACTGCGAGGCGCTTGCAAGGTATATGGATAAATGGGACGGACAGACATTTATAAACGCCATGCGGCTTAAAAAGTCAGACTCGGTACTTGAAATAGGGGTGGGTACGGGAAGGATTGCGCAAAAAATACTCCCGCTTACGGGTAAATTCACGGGAGTGGATATATCTCCAAAAAGTATAGAGAAAGCAAAAGAAAATCTTAAAGCATATTCTCCCGTTTTAGTTTGCTCTGATTTTTTGATGTTTGAAACCGAAGATAAATTCGATTGCATCGTTTCCACATTGACTTTTATCCATATAAAGCGAAAACAAAAGGCAATAAAAAAGGTTTCAAAACTCCTTGCTCCGCAAGGGAGGTTTGTCCTTTCAATTTCAAAGAAACCTGAAAAAGTTCTCGATTACGGCAGCAGAAAAGTGAAACTTTACCCCGATGATAAAGACAAAATTTTAAGGTATCTTAAAGTCGCAGGACTTAATATTGAGAGCGTTGATGAAACGGAATTTTCCTATATAATTGTAAGCGTAAAAACAAGTTTTTAGGAGAAAGAACATTGAGTGCGAATAATTACTTAAAGCGGCATTTATTACTTTTCTGATTATATCGTATTTCGAAAGTTTAAAATTTCTGAAAGTTTAGAAAATTTTTTATAAAGGGTAATTGTAATCAAATTATGTCTAGAAATACTTTTAATATCAATAAAATATTATTTTATGATATAAAATGGCGAGATTTATTGACAATTCGTTAAATAATCTGTAAAATAGAAAAGAGAGTTTGGAGAAAACTTTTCCGGAGAGAAATATGAAACGTTTTTTTAAGATTTTTGTAAATATGCTTGCAACAGCGGTGCTTGCTGTTTCCGTACTCGGACTTACGGCTTGCGGCGAGGATTTGAGGCGAGTCAGATTGACTGTCAGTGTTTACGATTCAGACGAGGGCAAGGCTGTTGAGAAGACTCTTGACGTTGATTTATACCGTCATCTCGCGCCCGATACCGTTGACGCCATTCTCGGCTATATACAAGCGGGATACTACAATGACACGTTTTTTTATGTGATGAGCGATTATTCTTCCCAGATAATGTTCGGAGATTTGAAATATTCCAAGAATACCGATAATTCCGATGTTATTAGTAAAAACCTTATTGAAGGTAAGTTGCCGCCCATGATTGACGGAGAGTTTGAAAGGGGCGGTACGAGCGGATCAAACCTTACAAACAAGGAAGGTTCGATAGGACTTTGGAGAACGTGGACGGCGACCGACGATAAAGACGGCTCGGATTATAAAACAAGCACTTCCGTTGACACGGGAAGGGCGACTTGGTTTATGCCAACTTCCGATTTAAGCGCGAGTTATGATGAATGGTTCTGCGTGTTTGCTCAGATAGACCTTAATAATGAAACTAACAGCGAGACCTGGACTGCCATAAAAGAGGCTCTCACTTTTACCGATGAAGACCTTTACGAAACTTATACTATTTATTATACAGGCACTTACGACGAGAATAAACCCGATGAAAACTACGGTCTTGAATTCAATTTCATAAGAAGCGTTGCTTTTGACGCTGATGAACTCGGTGCGTTCGAGGCAGAGGGAGGCCAACTCGTGGAGTACAATGCATATGAAATAAAAGTTCCTTTTATAAATAAGGCTAATAAAGTAAATAAAGCAGTAGGGGCAAAGATAGTTTCGGTTGAAGTTATTTAAGATAATTCGGGAATTTTTAAGCCCTTCCGCGCTAAATATTTTAAGAGCGCGGAAGGGCTTTGATTTTTATCGGTTAAAAACAGTCGCTGTACGATTTTTAACCGATTTTGTATTTTAATAAAGTCTTATATCTTACTTTTTTAATTAGGAAATATAACTTACCTTTTTAATTGTAAAAAACTAACTCGGGTCGCAAGTTAGTTTTTAAACAAGTTAGTTTTTAAAAGAGTTATTTTATTTTAAAACTTATAAATCGTTAATTTTTAAATAAAAGAACAAAATAAAAAGGCGTAAAGAAATTAAAAAATCTCATTATGCCTTTTTCTTATTTTTTTATTTTTTATTTATAAAGATAGATTTGTTTTAAATAAATATCCGAAAAATCAAACTTTTTTCAGATTGGTTATTTTACGTTCTTTTAATTCTAAGATAAAATATTCTACTCCGTAAATGTTTTCATTTTTCTTATAAACAAGCCCCACTTCGTCTATCGAGCGGAATATGGGAGGGGGCATCACTCCTATAAATTTACCTAAGAAACCTTTTAATTTATCCGATTTATTCTTCATGTTATCGTCTAGATATTCTGTAAAGTTACCTCCTGCCGCATACTCTTCGAAAAAAGCGTAGGGCAAAAGCCTTTCGGGGAGTTTGTCTGGACTGAAAGACGGTGAGCATGTTACTTCCCGTGATTTTTCTTTAAGTTCGCCGTCGAATGTCCAGACGGTTTTTATGCGGTGTTTTGCCATGTCTTTATAAGACTGTTCGGTGATAAAAACCCCGTCTGTCTGATAATTGTCTACCTCTCCCGAAAAAACGGTTTTGATTTTTCCGCTTATGGAATATACGTTAAGAAAAGTTTTTTCGCTTTCGGAGGCTACCGAAACAAACGCATTGTTATCGATGTAAAAATGTTTTACGGTAACGTTTTTAAAAACGCAGGAAAGATTATGTATATAAAAGTCGTCAGGGGTTTCGACGGAAATTTTGTAACCGTCGTCGTTATATACGGTAACAACGGCATCGCGGAATTTCTCCTGCGCCGTTATTCCGAACTGTCCGCCGCGGTGCGACGCATTGAATTTTATCAGATACCCGCCTTTTAAATCAGTCACCGAAACGCCTTCGGGAGGTGAGGAAAGGAAATTTTCGGTGAGCAGAAAATTTACGCCTTTTTCGCCGCTCGATAGCGGGCAGATTTCTATAAACGGATTGTCTTCCGTCTTGATATCGCAAGCCTTGACGCTGTCGGTTATAATTCCGAAGTAAAGTCCGTTAAGTTTTATTGCCGCGGGGTAGCCCGAGGAAAAATAAAAATACATACATTTTAAAATTATGTATATTTTCTCCTTATTATGTCAATAAACGTATAAAATAAAAAATTATGTTTTCATAAAAGGAGAAAAAATGGAAAAAATATACGGTTACAAAGAAAAAGACGTTATAGGGCTTGCAAAGTATCTTTCAGAACGCAAAAATAAGTCGCTTACAGAAATGTTTGAAAGTTACGGTCTTATGATAGGTAAGGCAAAAGGAACGGTAAGGAATATGTATTATGCTCTTGCAAGATACTGCAACGAGCATCCCGAATTCTGCGCCGAATATCTTGGCGGAAAACCTATAAATGTAGGAAAAATAGTAGAATTTGACAAAACCGAAGAGCGCGAGTTGGTGAAAAAAATACTTCTTGCCAAAAAAGACGGAAAATCGGCGCGCAGTATAATTACAGAACTCGCGGGAGGGGATATGAAAACCGCTCTGCGTTATCAGAATAAATTTCGCAACGCGGTAAGAAACAATACGAGGCTTGTTGCCGAGATAATAAGTGAAATTCGCTCGGACGACGTCAATAATCAGTTTGCCGCCGCGGATATGAGAGACGTGGAGAGAACCGGTCGCATAATCCCCGATGCACAGTTTAAAAAACTCAGAAACGAAATTGATAATCTTGTCGGCAGAATATCTTTAAAACTCCGCAGAGAAAACGCTTATCTGAAAGACCGCATAAATTCTCTGGAACTTGAAAATATGCGCCTTAACAATATGCTTTTCGGCGGTTCCGGTGCAGTCAGCGTAATGCACAGAATAAAAGCGGGAAAAGATAAAAAACTCGTAAACTGAAATTTATTACTTAATTATTTGCAATTAAGGCTTAAAAGTTATATAATAAATTCATAACTGAAATGACAAGGATGGGTCAGGTTATGGATTTATTTAAAAAATGCGACAATCACGAACTTCTCGACATGGCGAGAGCAAAAGGGATTTATCCTTACTTTCACCAACTCAATTCCAAGCAAGGCCCTGAGGTCATTATGGAAGGAAAAGACATTATAATGATCGGGTCTAATAACTATCTCGGGCTCACTTCTCACCCGGAAGTTATCGAAGCGGGTATAAAGGCTTTGGAGCAGTACGGTTCGGGTTGTTCGGGGAGCAGGTTTTTGAACGGCACTTTAACCGCGCACGTTGAACTCGAAAAAGAACTTGCTGCATTTTTGAAAAAAGAAGACGTAGTTACTTTTTCCACAGGATATCAGACTAACCTCGGAATAATAAGCGCTATTGCCGGCAGAACCGACTATATACTTTGCGATAAGGAAAATCACGCCAGCATTTATGACGGTTGCAGGCTGAGTTTTGCAAGAATGCTGAGATATAACCATTCCGATATGGAAGACCTTGAAAGGCAATTGAAAACCATCGATACCTCTAATTCGGGTATACTTATTGTTACCGACGGTGTGTTCAGTATGGGCGGAGATATATGTAAACTTCCCGAAATAGTTGCGCTTGCCGAAAAGTACGGTGCGCGCGTAATGGTAGACGACGCTCACGGTCTGGGCGTATTAGGCGAACACGGCAGAGGCACCGCCGAATATTTCGGACTTGAAGATAAAGTTGATATATACATGGGCACTTTTTCAAAATCGCTCGCAAGTATAGGCGGATATATGGCGGCAAGTAAAAAGGTGTGCGATTATGTGCGCCACGTTTCCCGTCCGTTCATTTTCTGCGCGAGTATAACGCCCGCGTCGGTTGCATGCGCGAGAAAGGCTCTTGAAATTCTCATCAGAGAACCGCAGAGAGTTAAAAGACTTAGCGAAATAAGCAATTATATGCGTAACGGACTGAAACGTGAGGGAATCGATATTATAGACATAAGTCCCACTCCTATAATTCCTATTTATACGTACGGAGACGTGCGTACTTTCACGGCATGCAAACTCCTGTTTGAACGCGGAGTATACGTAAATCCCGTCGTATCTCCCGCGACTCCCGTGGGCAAGAGTCTTATACGTACTAGTTATACCGCAACCCATACCGAAGAGCAGATGGACAGAGCGCTTAAACAGATAAAAGCCGTTCTTCAAGAAGTAAAAGATATAAAAGACTGATAAAATACTTTTTAAGTGTATAAAATCGCAAATATTTAAGTTTGAAAATACTTAACTCCGCCTTATAGGCGGAGTTTTAATTTGCCCATTTTTTATAGCAGTTAAGATTTTTAAGTTTTAAGTTGTAATGTTTAATTTTTCGGGTATAATTTTTAATGTTTATTTTCTTGACAAGAGCACATAATGTTATTATAATATAATTGCAACTAAAAAGGTTGCAATTAAATTTCGGAGGGGTAAAGCAGTGAAATTATCGTCAAAGACGCATTACGGGCTGATGGCGTGCCACATACTCGGGAAAAACTACCCCGACGGTACTGTTTCCGCGAGTGCGCTCGAAAGTATGATAAGCGTATCGGGGAAATATCTGGAAAAGATAATGCGTATGCTTTCGGGGCGGGGAATTGTCGCGGCGTCGAGAGGCGCAAGCGGCGGATACTACCTTAAACGCAGTCCCGAAGAAATAACTATCGGAGAGATAGTACGCGCTCTTGAAGACGATATGGAAATAATAGAATGTGTAAAGAGCGACGGTAAATGTAAGTGCTGCCCTACAAGCGGGGTATGGAAAAAACTTTATGAAGGAATAAACGGAGTTCTCGATTCTATGACTTTAAAACAGATGATAGACGGAGAACTGCATTAAAGAAAAAAATTTACCTTATACGGAGAGGATTATGATAAAAAAACCTATTTATTTTGACCATGCGGCAACCACTCCTTTATGTAAGGAAGCGTTTGAGAAGATGGCGCCGTATTTTACCGAGATTTTCGGCAATGCCAACAGCCAGCACGTGTTCGGGAGGGAGGCTGTAAAGGCGGTTGACGAGGCAAGAGATACTATTGCTAAGATAATAAACGCCAAACCGAGCGAAGTTTATTTTACTTCGGGCGGAACGGAGTCCGATAACTGGGCGCTGCGCGGCTCCATGCACGCTTTAAAAGACAAGGGCAGACATTTTATAATAAGTCCTATTGAACATGCCGCCATGCTCGCTACGGCAAAGGCCCTTGAAAAAGAGGGATTTTCATATGACTTTATGAAAGTGGACGAGTACGGGTTTGTCGATACCGCGCATCTCGAAAGCATAATAAGACCTGACACGGTGTTTATCGGCTGCATGCTTGCAAATAACGAAGTGGGGACGATAGAACCTATAAAAGAGATGGCAGAGATTGCGCACAGGCACGGGGCGGTGTTTTTCACCGACGCGGTGCAGGCGGCGGGCGTGCTGAAAACCGACGTAAAAGAACTCGGCGTGGATCTTATGAGCATGAGTTCTCATAAGATTTACGGTCCGAAGGGAATGGGTGCGCTTTATATAAGAAACGGCTTAAAGATTGAAAGCATTATTACGGGCGGTCATCAGGAGAGAATGAAACGCGGCGGAACGACTAACGTGCCGGGAGTAGTCGGATTTGCCGAGGCGTTTAAAATAGCGGATAGAGAACGCGAGGAAAATTTCAGATACGTAAGCGCTCTGCGCGACAGATTTATCGACAGGGTTTTAAACGAAGTACCGTTTGTAAAACTTAACGGTCCGAGGGAAAAAAGGCTTCCCGCCAACGCCGATTTTTCTTTCAGGTTTATTGAAGGAGAATCCATACTTTTCAGTTTAGACCTTGCGGGTATTGCCGTTTCCAGCGGTTCTGCGTGTTCGTCCGGTTCGCTCGAACC
>CALWBJ010000093.1 GCA_944376035.1 uncultured Clostridia bacterium
CCTACACGACGCTCTTCCGATCTATGCGACCCAATGCGCGGGTCAAGGCAAACTCCGTTTATTATATCGGCGGTATTAAGTCCCCTGACTTCGGCATAAGTATCGAGTTCGTTAAAATAACTTACTCTGAGCGCAAGATAGGTGTTAGCGAAAAGTTTGACCGCTTCCGCTTCGGTAGTGTTCATTATTAAAGTAGGCACCTGGTTTTTAATAGCACCCTGACTTAGTAAATCTGCGAACTTTTTTGCGGCTTCGACGTCTTCCGTACTGTTCTTGTCCGCGCCGATTATTATTCTCGACGGATAAAGATTATCGTAAAGAGCCTTTCCCTCGCGCAGAAATTCAGGCGAAAACAATATTCTTTTATAACCCGTTTTTTCTTTCAACGTCTTTGTATAACCTACGGGTACGGTCGATTTTATTACTATATAACCGCTTTTATTTACTTTCAGAATCTGCTCGACCGCTTTCTCCACGGACGACGTATCGAAATAATTTTTTTTGGGGTCGTAATCGGTGGGCGTCGCAACTATTATAAAATCTGCGCCGGAATATGCTTCATCTCCGTCAAGAGTCGCAGAAAAATGCAGTTTTTTACTGCTGAGAAACTCTTCCGCCTCCTTGTCTGCTATGGGCGATATACCGTTATTCAGCATATCGACCTTTTCTTTGATTATATCTACGGCAATGACATCGTTATACTGCGCGAGCAAAAGCGCGCTGGCAATACCGACGTATCCCGTCCCCGCTACCGCTATCTTCATTTATTTTTCCTTTTGATTATTCTTTCACGAATAAAAATAAAATTACAGTTACCACAAACTCAATTGAAAACATCAGTATTTATGGCAAACATAGTCCTTAGTTGCGTTTTCGCTTTGTTTTATGAAACACGGATTTCCGATAACAACCGAATGAGAAGGAACATTGCAGTTCACAAATGCGCCAGGTGCAATCAGAACATCGTCTCCAATTACAACATTTCCTACGACCGTAGCCCCTATTCCTATCCAAACGCTGTTTCCTATTTTAGGCGATCCTTTGCGTTCGCCTCGGTTTTCCTGACCTATGGTAACATTTTTATGGATATTGCAGTTTTCTCCTATTTCGGCATTCACATTTATCGTGATATTGTATGAATGGCATAAGTATAGACCTTTTCCAACTTTGACATTGCTGCTCCACTCAATTCCGTGGCTGTTTGTTATCATTTTCAGACGAAACTTGTAATAAAGCTTTAAAAGCCTATTTTTCGCCGTCTGCGCTTTTCGCAGAAAATAATGAAATTTCTTTTCCCATCTGCAAGGTTTGTTCTGATAACGCGCCATATCGGATTTGTACAATTCTTTAAATTCGCTCATAAAAAATCCCGTTTATTTAATATAACCTCTATACTTTATAAAAATCCTTATACCACTTTGCGAAGTTTCTAAGTCCCGTGCGGAGAGGCGTGGAAGGCTTAAAACCGAAATCGCGTTCGAGCGGAGTTGTATCCGCCGCAGTAACCGGAACGTCGCCCGCCTGCATGGGTACGAGTTCGGTGTGAGCGTTAAAATCGTAATCTTTATCAAGAACGCCCGCAAGGATTAGTTCTTCTTTAAGTATTCTTACAAAGTCCATAAGGTTTTCGGGCGCGCTGTTGCCTATATTATAAACTCGGTACGGCGGTATAGGCAAACCGTCCTGCCCCGTTTTTTTCTCGGGCGCGCATTCGGTAACTTTTATTATGCCCTTTACTATATCGTCAATATAAGTAAAATCCCGTTTGCAGTTTCCGTAGTTGAATATTTTTATTTTTTCGCCTTTTAAAAGTTTATTCGTAAAGCCGAAATAAGCCATGTCGGGGCGTCCTGCGGGACCGTATACAGTAAAAAACCTGAGCCCCGTCGACGGTATGTTGTACAGTTTGGAATAAGCATGAGCAAAAAGTTCGTTGCTCTTTTTTGTAGCGGCGTAGAGGCTTACGGGATTATCGGTTTTATCAAGCGTGGAATAAGGCACTTTCTCGTTTGACCCGTATACCGAAGAACTTGAAGCGTAAACTAAGTGTTTTACGCCGAAGCCGTTATCGTAAGAATGCCTTACGCATTCTAAAATGTTATAAAATCCTATAATATTGGACTGAATATACGCATCGGGATTTTCAATGGAATATCTTACTCCCGCCTGCGCCGCAAGATTTATTACAATATCGGGCTTAAACTTATCAAATACCCCTTTCACAAACTCCATGTCCGATATATCGCCTTTAATAAAAGTCCACTCTCCGCCGTTTAAAGCGGCTTTTTCAATTTCCGTAAGGCGGTAATTTTTAAGCGACACGTCGTAATAACTATTTAAATTATCAATGCCGATAATTTTAATATCTTTAAATTGTTTTAACAGCGCAAGCGCTAAATTCGCGCCTATAAATCCCGCCGCTCCCGTTATCAGTATTGATTTTCCATTGATATCAATATTAGGCTTTAACATTTATTCTTGTATTCCTTATTTACTTTTTCATAACTTTCCATATCGCCTATGTCGTAGCGCTTGCCGGGCATTTCCATTGCGTATACGGTTGAATTCAAGCACATAAAAGAAATAAGCGAGCCGGGCGCGTCCGTGCCGCAACCGCTTTTAATTGCGTCGGGTATTTTCTTTAAGTCTTCTTTTTTATAAAAATAGAAAGGCGGACAGCACCATTCCGAGACGGGTTCCGACGGCTTTTCCCACATTTTCAAAACCCGATCGTCTTTCCCTATTTCAAGAACGCCGCTTTTAACAAGCCGCTTTTTATCAGATTCGTAATATCTCATCACCGAGGTAGCGTTTTTCTTTTCAGCATAAAAAAGAAATTCGTTCAGACTGAAATCCAGAAGATTATCGCCTGCAATTACAAGCGCGTCGTCTTTAAAACCGGTTTTTTCGGCGGCAAGAAGTATATCTTTTACCGCACCCAAACGCGTTTCGTTAGTTTTTGTCCCGTCGTTTGTTACCGAAATATTTATTTTGGAATTCTTTTGCTTTTCCGCGCTGTAAGCGCAAAAATTCCCGTAGTATCTGTCGTTTGAGACTATTATAAACTCGTTTATTAACCCTGAAACGCATAAATCGTCAATAAGATAATCGAGAATGGTTTTACCGCCCACTTTAAGAAGAGGTTTCGGGAAATTTTCGGTAAGCGGATAAAGCCTTGTCGCATAACCCGCCGCGAGAATTATACATTTCATATTTCACCTTTAATAACTAAACTAAATACAACTTTTCAATATTAAACCTTATTACATTGACTTTACAATATAATTTTAACGTAACTTCATATTAAAAGCAGTATAGTAAACGCCGACGGCCTTATCAGAACTCCGCCCCGTTCGCGCTATTACAGACGTGAACGGAAAATTTATCTTTAAGATGCGGAAAATCCGCGAGGTATTTTTCAGATATTTTCCTTACGGCATTTTCTGTATATCTCGGGTCCGTAAGCGCCAGACAGCACCCTTTAAACCCCGCGCCCGAAAACCTGCCGCCGTAAACTCCGTCGGTCTCCGTCATCAGTTTATAGATTTTTATGAGTTCGTCACTACCCGTCTGATAATTTTCTATGGAACTTTTCCCCGAGAGAAAACACAACTTTCCGAACTTTTCGATATTGCCACGTCTCCACGCTTCCGCCCCCTCTTTCACGCGGGACATTTCACCGTAAAAATGTTCGGCTCTCTTTTTCCAACTTTCGGGAAGTCTCTCTTTCAATCTTTCAAAATCTTCTTTTTCTACGTCTCTTAAACAAGTATGCTCAAATTTACCGTATTTTTCTCCATCAAAGGCTTTCATGGCGTATGCCGCCGCCCTGCATTCGTCTACGCGGACGTTGAAACCGCTTTGAGCAAGGGATCTTTCAAGCCCCGAAAAAATAATAACCGTATCAAAAGGTTTCATGTTTTCGGGTTTTTTTATAAGTTCAAAAGAGTCGTCTTTGGTGTCGAGATATAATAAATAATCTTTTTTACTGTATATTTCTGTAGATTGGTCAAGTTTTCCGCAAGAAACTCCCACATACCTGTTTTCAGCCGCCTTTGCGGTAAGTATCATTTCATGCTCGGTTATTTTTATACCGTTTACA
>CALWBJ010000094.1 GCA_944376035.1 uncultured Clostridia bacterium
ATTTATAAATCATCAGAAACCGGGGAAAGAGTTTATCTGTAATTAAAATTTAAGGAGAAGTATGTCTTTTGAAATAGTATGTGCGCAAATAGATCTTGCGCGCCAAAAAGAAAATTTTACATATATAAAATCTTACTTTGATAAAGCGAAGGCTTGGGGATATAATTACATTCTTATATATTTACAACATGTAGTAAGGACATCTCAGAATAGTTTTTTTGATAAGGAAAAGACATATTCCAAGGCTGAAATAAAGAAAATAGTTGAATATGCCGAAAAAATCGGTTTAAAAGTGATACCTTCATTGCATAATCTTTCCTATATGGGAGGATTTATCGAACATGATGAATTTAAACATTTTTCAGAAGGGGAGAGTCGGTGGGACGACGAAGGAACGGGAAAACTTGCAGATTCTGCATGTCTTTCAAATCCGAAGTGGTATCCGTTCATAGAGAAATATCTTACTGAGGTAATAGAATTATTTCCCAACAGTGAGTATGTTCACATGAATATGGACGAACAATTTGAATTTGCGATATGTGACAAATGTATGGAGCGCGTTAAAAAGGGAGAGACAAAGGACTCCATGTTTTTGGAACATATTATACACACTAATAATTTTATAAAACGACTTGGCAAAACCATGATGATAGGCGATGACTGGTTTGAGTACAGCGATATAGTTGACAAATTGCCTCGTGATATAATTTTGACTCCATGGCACTATGTTTATATGAGCCATGAGCCTAACGGACACTGGACCAACAGGATAAAGAAAGACTGGTTGAAATTATATGACGAGTTAGGTTTCAGATATGTTTGTCTGTTTTATTCCCATCGCGCTTCCTCGGTATATAATATTGATACATTCACGAGATACATAGAAAAGCATAATGCAATGGGAGTTATGGCTACTGCATGGTGCAGAAACGACTCGTTTTATGAAGGTGCATTTCCTTATATGGCTTATGCGGCTGCACGTTGGAACGGTATTGCTCATACTCGAGAAGACGGGATAAAGATATACTCGGATTTGTTGGGTGGGGATTTAATACTTGCAAAGTTGATATATTCACTGGGCATTGTAGAGATTGCCCCTGACTTTGACCCTGTAAATTATGGTGTTAACGATACTATAACACTTTATAATTACAGAACGATGTTGGAGTCTGCGCTCGAAATAATTCGCAAACGGAAAGCAAAACTTAAAGGGCTTGCAAAAGATATCGCTACTGATATTTATGATTACATATATGAAATATATCTGAACGCTTTACTTTGTAAATTATCAGAAAAAATATTTGATAATTATGATGGCAAAGAAATGAATCTCCCTGCACTTACGGAAGATGCGGATATTATTGAGAGAGGCTATGAAGAAATAAGAGAGAACGGAGAAAAACTCTGGAAAAAGTATCGTAAAGGTATAGTAAGCAGAGACAGAACTTTTGAGGGAAAATTTGATTTTCGCAAAAATGCGCTTGAAAAAATAAAGACAGAACTGAAAAACAACGAAAAAAAAGGCGTGTTATTTTTAAATTACATGTATGTTGAAACATATAACACTGTTCGTAATACTATTAAAATAAAGTATATCGGTAAAGAAGAAAAACTTGTATTTAAAGGATATCTTAAACCGAAAGAAAGTCTATTTGAAGTGGGCGGTTCATTCTGTTCAAGGATAGCAACAGAAGATAGGGAGATAGAATATATTAAATTCGGATCATACGGTGAAGGTGCATTTTATCCTCAGAATTTCCGATATTATGCAAAAGGAAAAAAGTATATAGCGGAAAGAGTGGAAGTAATACACGGAAAAGTTGTCAATCCGGAAAAAGTACTGTTTAATGATACAAGATTTGCCGAAATGGGTTACGAAAACGGAATAGACCATGTTAATGATATGAGTTTATCCAAAGAACTGCACGAAATAAAAATATATTTTTCAAGGTTAAAGTAGGCGTTGATATGGAACTGAAAATTAAGTGTTTGCAGTTGGATCTGGCAAGACAGAAAGAAAGATACGATTATATAAAAAAATATTTTGATTTTGCAAAAGATTGCGGTTATAATACCGTGATGATTTATTTGGAAAATGTAGTAAAAACAGAAGATACGCAATTTTTTCTGGACGAGCAATCCTATACGGTGAAAGAGATGGAAGAGATAGTGAATTATGCTCATCAAATAGGTTTAGACGTTATACCATATCTTCAGAATCTATCGTATTTGGAAAAATTTTTTAAATATTCTCAGTTCAGTCACTTTTCGGAAGGTACAGGAAGATTTGGGGGAATGTCTGGCACGGCATGCCTCTGTAAGAAAGACGAATTCTATCCGTTTATAGATAAATACATAAAAGATGTTGTGTCTGTTTTTAAATACAGTAAATATGTAAATATGGGATTTGACGAGCAGTTTAACTTTGCTATCTGCGATGAATGCATGAAGAGGGTACGTCAAGGCGAAAGTAAGGATGAAATGCTTTTAGAGCACATATTACATACAAATGAACTGATTAAATCGCTTGGCAAGACGATGCTTATGTGGGATGATTGGTTTGAATATTCCGATATTGTAGAAAGGTTGCCGAGAGATATTATTTTACTTTCATGGCATTATATATTCATGAGCGATGAACCGAACGGGCATTGGACAAACCGCATAAAAAAAGATTGGTTTGCATATTATGACAGACTTGGATTTAAATATATGATTGCCGTTTATGCACATAGGGCTTCATCGGTATATAATGTTGATACTTTTGTAAATTACGCGAAAAAGCATAATCCATATGGTGCGATAACAACTGTATGGTGCAGGAACGATTCATTTTATGAAGGTGCTTTTCCGTTTATTGCTTACGCAGGCGCTATGTGGAACAATAGGATAAATTGTGAAGCAGACAGAATAAAAGTTTTTTCCGGATTGTTAAACGGTGATGAAGATCTGGCTAAACTATTACTTATGTTAAATGTAGTAGAGGTGTTTCCGAATTTTGATCCTCTGAATTATTGTGGAAATGACACTATAATGCTGTCCTATTATCGTCACACTCTCGGATACTTTACGAAGCAAATAAAGATGAGAGCAGCAAAACTTTCCGGTCTGGCAAAGGATATTATTACAGATATATATGATTATATGTTTGAAATTTATCTTAATATGAGACTTTGCAAATTAAGTGAAAAAATATTCGATAATTATGACGGTAAAAAAACGGATCTACCGTTATTTGTAGGTGAGGTAGAAGAGATTGCTCGCGGCTATGAAGAGATAAGAAATAACGGCAGAGCACTTTGGAAAAAATACCGTGAAGGGATAAAAAGCAGGGAAAACAGTTTTGAACAAAAGTTCGATACAAGAGCGGAAAAATTAAGTAAAATAATTAAAGGATTGAAAGAAAATCGCAGGAAAGGCGTACTATTTATAAATTATACCGGCGCAGAATTTTACTATACCGTAAACAATATTATTAAGGTTAAATATAAAGACGGAGATGAAGAAGAAATCTTCAACGGTGCATTGAAACCTTTTGAAAGTTTATTTGAGACGACGGGCACTATCGGAGTGCGCGTAGCATTTGAAGACAAAGAAATAGAATATGTAAAATTTGCTGCATACGGGGAAGGTGCATTTTGTTTGCAAAATTTAAGATATTATGCAAAAGGGGAGAAGTATACCGCTTATGAAGTTAAGGTTACAAAAGGAAAAGTGCAGAATGCGGAAAAAATTCTTTATGATGATTCAAGATTTGCAGTATTTGGTTATGATGACGGAAAAGCCCATTTTAACGATATTGGACTAAGTAGAGAAATTCATGAAGTAGAAATAAAATTTAAAAGGCTATAATTGTAGTAAAAAAATAGCGCATTATAAATTTTTTAATGCGCTATTTTATATTTTTATCTTCTTCAGGATTTATATCAAGGAACTTTTTGTATTGTCTGAAAAAAGTTGAATAATCGTTGTAGGTACAAATAATGGCGGCTTCTGTCGGCGCCATACCTGATTTTATAAGTTTTTGTGCATACAAAATTCGTTTCATGTTTATATACTTTGTACAACTGATTCCTAAATTTTTTTTAAAAACGTGCGAAACCCACGATTCGGAAACGAAAAAATTCTTTGAAATGTCTTCAATGCTTAAAGATTTTGTAATGTTATCATCAATAAAACGAATTATTTTGGAAAAAGTATTGTTAAAAAGATTATTTACGGCAGCACTTTGTTCTTGATGCTGAGATAAGCATAAAATAACAAGTTCAATAGTTTTTGATATTGCAAAAACAGTTTTTGTAATGTTTGAATTATCCAGTAGAGATTTTACATTCATAAGGTAACTTTCTACGTGTGAATCGTCTTTTATATGGAATTTCACAGGTAGAGAATTAGCAATTTTTAATATATCTTTTGAAATATAATTTTCCGGAAAGTCAATGACAAGGCGCTCGTAAGATGTGTTAGAATTGAGTTTTACGCGATGAAAAACGGTGGGCCTGATAAGCATTAGATCGTTTTCTTCAAGGTTAAACATATTGTCTCCGACAATAAAATTAGCATCGCCGTTTATAAAATAATAAATTTCCCATTCGTTATGCATATGTTTAGGGAAATAAATATCTTTCGGCGCGTCAGAGAGTTTATGTTCGAAACTTAAAGTTTTGTAATTAAAAATATTCATGATTTTATTATATCTTAAAAATGCAAAAAATGCAATGTATTTTGCAATATTTGCTATTTATTTGAAATTATAATGCTGATATAATAAAATTGCAACGATAATAAAATAAGGAGTATTTTAAATGATGAAAAAATCGGCTGCGAAAATTATATCCTTTATTCTGGTGCTTATAACTCTTCTCGGCTTTGGCCTTGGTTGCGGAGGAGGTACAGAAGACAATAAGAATAAGATAGTACTGAACGTTGAGTATTTTGACGGTGGATTCGGTCGTGAGTGGCTGGAAAATGCTGCGGAGGAGTTTGAAGCGCTTTATGAAGACTATACTGTGGGCACTAAGACAGGCGTAGTTATTGAACTTGATGGATCCAGGCAGACCGGTCAGAACGTTTACGATGCATACAGCCTTATGAACAACGAGATATTTTTTACCGAGCAGGTTTTGAATTACTATGATTTTGTAAATAAAGATTATCTTTTGGACATAAGCGATATTATGACGGAAGTTATTGCTGAACAGGGACATTCGATAGAGAGCGTAATGGATGAGGAGTTAAAACAATTTTACGGAGTTGAAGAAAACGGAGAGACTCATTATTATGCCATTCCTCAGGCAAGTTCTTTCTGCGGACTGATATATGATGAAGAATTTTTCTTTAACAACGGATTATTTCTTACCAAAGAATATGACAATGTTGCGCAGGGTACGGTGATAAATCCCGGCAGCGCATACATTATAGGGAATATAAAGAATAAAAATTCAAACGGAAAATATTACTCTTTGGTTACCGAAGATGGTCAAGCGTATTATAAAACCGCAGCAGACGAAAACGGAAATACCTATTATCTTTCTATGGGGCCTGACGGCGAATACGGTACATACGATGACGGTCAACCTGCTACGTACGAGGAGTTTTTCAGACTTTGCCATTATATGAAGACATATAAAAATATCTATCCGTTTATTATGATGGGTGATGGCGCTGGTTATATCGACTGGTTTTTGGATCAGTTGTTTGCGGATTACGAAGGCAAGGGAGAGGCGTTAAAGAATTTTACTTTTGAGGGGCAGGCAAAAAATCTTATATCTGTTGATGAAAGCGGCAACATAACAAAACTTCCGGCAGTAACACTTAATCCCGAAGAAAAAGGCGACAACGCTATGATAACAAAGAGCGCGGGAAGATATTATGCATTAAAATTTTATGAAAATATGGTCAAGGGCGGTGCAGGCGGCTGGTTGCATCCAGACTGGAACAGAAATTCTTCTCAGTTTGATGCTCAACTTGATTTTATGCTTTCTATAAAGACGGGAGAGACAAAGGCGGCGTTTTTGATTGACGGCGTATGGTGGGAAGAAGAGTCTAAGACGAATTTTAAGAATCTCGAATCGGCATATGGCGAAAAATATAAAAAAGAAAACAGGCACTTCAAATTATTTTCGCTTCCTAAGGCAAGTAAGGAACTTGTCGGAACGGAAAGGGTTGTAATGGACACAGGTTATTATGCTTCGTTCATTCTGAATTCGATAGCGGAAGAAAAGGTTGAGATTGCAAAGAAATTCCTGCAATATTGCTATACTGACGCCAAGAATAAAGAATTCACAATGATAACCGGAGTGCCGCGCGGTTTTACATACGAGTTGTCGGATGAAGAATACGCTTCTATGAGTACATTCGGCCAAAGTATATGGGATATGGTAAGGTCGGGAAATGCCACTATAATGTACCCGCAATCTACAAGCAAGTATTATCTTGACAGGGTACGGGCGCTGCAACCCGGAATGTATTTCTATACCAAAGTAAACAACATGAGTTATGATAATATTCAGGAGGTAATAGAAGAAAAGAATATAAGCGCCGAGCAAGCGTTTAACGGAATTTACCTGTATCAGGAGAGCAGGTATTGATTAGGGTGAAGAGATGACGGGGAGTAATGTTATAATTAAAAAAACAAAAATCAGCAAAAGGACAAAAAAACTGATATTTTGTCTTGCGCTGATAATTCTGCCGCTTATACAGTTTGCGATTTTTTATATCGGCGTGAATCTCAACTCGATAAGAATGGCGTTTGTAGAGTTTGAAGGATATGACGACGCAGTCGGTAAAATTGTGTGGTTTGAAAATTTCAAGACGGTGTTTGTCGAAATGACCACGCTCGCAAACTGGCCGATAATGGTAAAAAATTCATTTGGGATATGGATATTGGGGCTTGTGACCAAAACTCCGCTTACTATATTAATAAGTTATTTTATATATAAAAATGCCAGAATAGGCGGAGTATTCAAGGTAATACTTTTTGCTCCGTCGATAGTTTCTGTAATGGTTACGGTAATGCTGTATGAATACTTTATAGATACTGCGGTGCCGGAACTATTGGAGTCTTCATTCGGGATAATAATGGAAGTGGGATTTTTCAAAAGTCCTTCGCTTAGGTTCTGGACAATATTCTTTTACGGGTTCTGGTGCGGTTTCGGTACAAGTTTATTGCTTTACACTAACGCTATGGACGCTATTTCACCATCTGTAGTAGAGGCTTCTCATCTTGACGGAGTAGGATACATGCAGGAATTCTGGTATGTAACTATGCCTATGATTTTTCCGACCTTCAAGACCCTTATAATGGTCGGCTCTGCAGGATTATTGTTGGATCAGTTCTACTTATACGAGTTTTACGGCATGAAAGCTTACACGGATATACAAACAGTTGGCTATTACATATTTAAGGAAACTATGCTTGTGAATGCAACGGGATATCCGAGAATAGCGGCAATGGGAATTATAATAACCTGCGTTGCTGTTCCGTTTGCGCTACTGATCAGATACCTTATGAATAAGGTTGATCCGATGGAGGGCTGATATGTGGGCAAAGAAAGATAAACCGAGTAAAAAAATTACCGTTGCGCAGGTACTTATAATATCATTTCTGGTTTTTTATATCGTCATATTACTGATTCCGTTGGTTTGGGGTGCATTAACTTCATTGAAATCAAGTTCTCTTGAACTCAGAGACAACATGTTCGGTTTGCCGAGACGATGGTGTTTTGAAAATTATTCTAAGGCGTTTGAAAATCTCTATGTGGAAACTACGTTCAGAAAAGAACCGTATTATCTCGGCGAGATGATGTTTTATTCGTTGATGTATGCGGCTGTATCTGCTTTGGTTAATACAATAACTTTCTACGTTGTGGCATATGCAAGAACGAGATTTGATTTTAAATTCCTTACGGTGCTTGACGGTATTGTGTTGGTAACCATGGCTCTACCTATCGTAGGTAATTTACCGTCTTCGATAATGATGTTCCAGCAACTCAATCTGGCTGACAACTTTTTCGGTATGACGGTAATAGCCAAAATGAATTTTCTTGGGATGTATTATTTTGTTATATGTACGGCGATACGCGGTATACCTCGGGCATTTTCAGAGGCTGCAGAAATAGACGGCGCCAATGAATTACAGGTAATGTTCAAAGTGATTTTTCCTTTGACTCTGGGAATATTCTTTACGATATTCATAGTTAAATTTATTGATTACTGGAACGACTGGCAAACACCTTATATATTTTTAAGGAATTTTCCGACTGCTACTTACGGACTTTGGGTATTCAAAGACAATACGCTTTTTGAACTTCCGCAAAAACTTGCGGCGTGTTTGTTGGTAGTACTGCCTATATTGTTGATATTCTTTATTTTTCATAAAAAACTTATGGGAGGAATATCGCTCAGTGAAGGTGTAAAAGAATAAAGGAGGAGTAAAATGATGAGGATTAATGGGAAAAGTATACTAATCAATATACTTATTTTAGCGCTGTTTGTATTTACGGCGTTATGGGTTAGCATCGATTTTGTTAAGGCTAATAATTTTGAATATGAGTTTGAGATTAAAGAAAGTTATACGGTAGGAGACGAACTTACGTTACCCGAATGTGAAATAGAAGGAGTTACAGCGCAGCCCTATGTATTATATCCGGACGGAAACTACAAGAAGTCGGGCAGTGTTTCCTTCAGTCAGGCAGGTAAGTATGTGGTAAGATATCAGGCTACTGTAAACGACATTGATTTTACTGAAGAAAAGGTAATATATGCTTACGATAAAAAATATTCTTCCGACAAGAATTCCGACGCGATTAAATATGAAGAAGCAAGAGAGTTCAGCGTTGATACTAACGGTACAAAGGGAACTGCGGCGGGGCTTTATGTCGAGTTATCAGAAGGCGCGGTATTTACTTACAATAAAGTATTCGATTTGAACGGGAAAACCAAAGATGATAAGATTTTTTCCTGCAATATTATCGCTACTACACCCACTTATGCAGATTTTTGGGAACTTACGGTCAGATTTTCCGATGTTTATAACCCTGACAATTATGTTGATGTTGTTCTGTCGCATAACGGTAACAAAAATGACCATGAATATGATATATTGCTTGACGGCATAAATTACGTAAGAGCTGGAGCGAGCAATCAAACTCCGACTGCATATTCTCCTAACGACATGAATCCTGACGGTTCGCTTGGCATATATCATGTGGGGAGTTATGGTAATTGGGCATATGTTTCTATGATGAGCAACGGGTCGAGCGGAAATAATTTAGACGATA
>CALWBJ010000095.1 GCA_944376035.1 uncultured Clostridia bacterium
CGGCTTAAAAGCATTATAAGCGCCGCATTGAAAAAAGTGAAAAAACGTCTTACCGCCATAAACGCGAAAGAGAAAGATGCGTCTGACGCCGAAGATAACAGAATAAAAGGCGAATTGATAATATCGAATATTTACAGAATAAAAAGAGGTGAAGAGTCCTGTTCGCTTGAAAACTATTACGACGGCGGAGTGATTACCGATATAAAACTTGACCCGAGACTTTCTCCTTCCGAAAACGCGCAGGCGTATTATAAAAAGTATAATAAAAAGAAGCGTACTATCGAAGCGATAATGCCGCAGAAAGAGCAGGCGGAAAACGAACTGAATTATCTTGAAAGCATATCCGACGAACTGTCGCTTACGGAAAATATCGACGACGTGAATATGGTTTATGCGGAAGCGCGAGCCGCAGGTCTTGTTAACGACCGCAATCCTGTTCGAAAAGAAAAGGAACAGACTTCATTTTGCAGAGTGTATAAAATCGGCGATTATATTGTAAAGGCGGGAAGAAACAATACCGAAAACGATCGGCTTGTAATAGCCGCAAAACCCGAAAGTATGTGGTTTCACGCAAAAGACTATCATTCCTCGCACGTTGTAATTGAATTCGGCGGCAAGAATTTTACAGAGGATATAATAGTTAAAGCGGCAGAAATATGCGCTTATTATTCAAAAGGCAGAGAGGGCGGAAAGACGGAAATCGCTTATACGTTAAAAAAGAACCTGAAAAAGCCTAAAAAAGCCAAGGCAGGTTTATGGGTATACGATAATTATAAAACCGTATTGGTTAAAGCCGATGCGCACAAAGAATTTTTAATTGAAAACAGAGTTTAAAGATTAAAAATAAATAGCGATTAAAAAACTTGCGTTTTATTTGCCGTTATGGTAAAATGTTTAAGAATTTTAAATCAATAATCATATATTAGGAGAACTTTATGAAATATACGTTTGAAAAAGGCGAAAAGAGTACCGAAAAGAGTACCGTAAATATAACCATCGAACTTACTGCCGACGAATGGAAAGAGGCGATTGACGCCGCTTACGAAAAAACAAAGGGTAAATATTCCATGCCCGGTTTCAGAAAGGGCAAGGTTCCGAAAAAAGTTATAGAGAACGCTTACGGTACGGGAATTTTTTATGAAGACGCGATAAATTACGCATTCCCCAAATATTACGGAGAAGTGCTTGATAAAGAGCCGACAATCGAACCTGTCGCTCAGCCTGAAATCGATATCAAGGACGTCAGTGAAAAAGGAATAACCATGGCGGCTGTCGTCGCGGTTAAGCCCGAAGTGATGCTCGGATCTTACAAGGGTATAACTTTCAAGAAAGTTGAGTATAATGTAAAAGACGAAGATATTGAAGCCGAACTCAGACGGTTGCAGGAACGTAATTCCAGACTTGTCGACGTAAAAGACAGAGCGGTAAAAGACGGCGACAGCGTTATAATAGATTATTCCGGCAGTGTGGACGGAGTTAAGTTTGACGGCGGTACTGCCGAAAAACAGACGCTCGTAATCGGCAGCCATACCTTTATCCCCGGTTTTGAAGAACAGATTATCGGAATGAATATCGGCGACGAGAAGGATATCGACGTTAAGTTCCCCGACGATTACCATGCGGAAAACCTCAAAGGCAAGAACGCGGTGTTCGCTATTAAACTTCACGAGATAAAAGAAAAGGAACTTCCCGAAATAAACGACGAGTTTATAAAGGACGCCGCAGGCGCGGAAAGCGTTGAGGCTTATAAGACCGAAGTCAGAGAGAGAATGATAAAGAATAACGAGGAAAGGTCGGACAGAGAACTCGAAGACGAAATGATCAAAACAATAACCGCCGACACCACGGTAAAAGTGCCCGACGCGCTCGTCAACAATCAGATAGACAGAATGGTTCAGGAAATGAGTTACAGACTGTCCTATCAGGGTCTTAAACTCGAAGATTATTTAAAGTATGTCGGCAAGACCATGGACGAATACAGGGAAGGTTACCGCACACAGGCGGAAGACATAGTCAAATCGCAACTTGTCATTGAAAAGATAATCGAGGATGAAAAAATCGACGCTACCGACGCGGATGTCGAAGCCCGACTCGAAGAGATGGCGAAAGCGCAGGGAAGACCCGTTCCGGATGTTAAGAAAAACATGGCGGCGCGTCAACTCGATTATATAAAGAACGAAGTCATCATTAAGAAATTCTTTGATCTTTTGAAATCTTCCAACAATATAGAAAAAATTTCAGAGGAAGAATATAAAAAAGCCAAGGAAGAGGAAAATAAGTAAATAAGGACATATTGGCATTTTTAGCGGAATAGAATAAACCATTGAACGGGGAATTATTATGGAAATAAAAAATACGGTAGTCCCTTACGTTATAGAGCAGACCGGTAAGGGTGAAAGAAGTTATGATATTTATTCAAGACTGTTAGAGGACAGAATAATTTTTCTTACGGGAGAGATAAACGACGCTGTTGCGGATACTGTGGTTGCGCAACTGATATTTCTCGAAGGCAAGGACCCGAATAAGGACATATGCCTTTATATAAACAGTCCCGGCGGCAGCGTTACCGCGGGGCTCGCCATATACGACACCATGAACTATATCAAATGCGACGTCAGCACAATCTGTATAGGTCTTGCGGCGAGCATGGGCGCGTTCCTTTTATCGAGCGGAACGAAAGGTAAACGTTTTGCGCTTCCCAACAGCGAGATAATGATTCACCAGCCTCTCGGCGGCGCACAGGGCCAGGCGAGTGACATCAAAATTCAGGCAGACCATATCATAAAGACCAAACATCGCTTAAACACCATACTTGCCGCCAACAGCGGTAAGCCTTACGAAATAATCGAGAAAGATACCGACAGGGACAATTATCTGTCGGCTGAAGAAGCAAAAGAATACGGACTTATCGACGAGATTTTCGTAAAACGTCCGTAGAATACGGAGATATATGAAAGATAAAGACCAACTTTTTTGTTCCTTTTGCGGAAAACCCAAAGAACTGACAAAACGCCTCATAGCGGGTCCTAACGGCATATA
>CALWBJ010000096.1 GCA_944376035.1 uncultured Clostridia bacterium
TTCAACCTTTGTTAAAGCCTCGTTATACTCTCTTTCACTCACCCTGCGAAGAGGAAGCGCCAGACTTTCCGCCCGGTGTTTAAAACAGGTCTCTTTTTTCATGTCTTTAAGGGCGTCTTCGTATTTATCTATAACTTCCCGTGATATCCGCCTTGCTATTTCTTCCGCCCCCTTGATATCGAACATAGAGCAATCTGCTTTTCTCTTTTTAGGGTTAATTCTCGTGATATTAGGGTCTCCCGTCGGAGTTTCGGGCTCTACCCACCTGACAAGATCTCTCGGGCACTGGTCGCCCGCCGCTCCGCAAAGGCAAAGCGTTTTGAGATTTTTCCCGAACGCCTCACGCAGTTTTATTCTGACTTTCCCCCAATAATCAGAAGAAATGAAATTTCTGTGTTCCACCACCTGAGAGGGACAAGCGATATTCATCACAACTCCCGTCAGAACTTTATTGATATCAAAGACGTAAAGCAACTCAACACCGCTGTCGTTTCCGCCTTCAAGCCCCGTAAAGTTTGCATTATCGGTGTTCCCCCACATCTTTGCACTGCCGTCAGAATAACATACCCGCCTGTTCATACCCACAACCGCACGTGAAAACTCATTTGCAATATAAACAGGTTGAAGATTGTTCCATGCTTCTACAACTGCTCTCGCTATCCTCTCTTCTATAAATTCAGAGGCTTTTTTCGGGTCCATAAAATCAGATTTATTGTTTTTGCCTTCCGCCTGCGGTTTAAGCGGCAGATATTTATCAAGCACGATAGTGCTCGACTCTTTCTCATCGGAATACACAAACGACGTATGCGTATGTGTTGCGCCGATAACAATCTTTTCCACATCTATATCAATCGCGCTTTCAGAAACTCTTTTTCTTACTTTCTCTAAAAGTTTTTTTCCTATATCCACCAGATCGCAGGAGACAATTACCGCCTGATCATCGCCTTTTACAGCCATTGCCGTTACCGTTATCGGCGTTTCCACATATTCCGAAATACGCTCGAAAAACTGCCCTGCCAGTTTTATCGGTTCATCAGGTGTTATACTTACTTCACTCCAACCGATTTCAATTTCTTTCATTGTTTTTATTTTCTCCTTATAATTACAATATTTATGAGGTTGACTTTCTTGAATTTACATTAAACTATACATAATTTACTTACAAAATAATTATAAAGTCGCCTGAAATCAAAGTCAATATCAATCTTTACGAAATATTTTCGTTAATTTATTCAGATAAACACTGATAAAAAAATTTTTTCTATAAAAAATTCCGTAAGTAATTGTATTTTTTATTGTCAAAATCCGCTCAATTTGATAAACTGTAATAAATTACAATCGGGAGAAAACTTATGACATTAAAGGAACTTTCGAAAATAACGGGTTACTCGGTATCCACATTATCAAAAATATTTTCCGACAGCAAGGAAGTAAGTAAAGAAACAAAAAACGCGGTTATTATAAAAGCCAAGGAACTCGGCTGCTATTATAAATTTAATAAAATTAAATATGATAAAAAGGTGATTGCCGTAATATGTCCCGAACTTTCAAGCGCCTATTATACAAATATCCTTTCGGCGCTTAAAAACGTCATAGAAAAAAAGAACGCGACCATGATAGTCGCGGTTACTGAGTTTTCGTTAAAAGAAGAAGTAAACTTAATTGGTTATTTTTCTTCTCTCAAAAGAGCGGACGGAATAATTGTCCTTGAAGGAAAATCGGTCGCAAAAAAACATAATCCCGTGCCCGTCGTGTACATGAATTCCGCGTCGGAAAACATCTATGCAGATACGGTAAATACCGATTTTTATTCGGGGATTTCCGAAGCCATTTACGAGTTTAAAAATAACGGGCATAAAAAGATAGGATTTATCGGCGAAAAATTAGCCGCATTTAAACTCGACCTTTTTTATAAAGCGATGAATCATAGAAATATGCCGATAAACGAAAACTATGTACTGATCTCCGATGAACGTTTTGAAGAAGCGGGATATTCCGCTATGGAAAAAATGATTAAATCAAAAGATATTCCGACGGCCATACTCACCGCTTACGATTATATTGCCTTAGGCGCAATTCATTCCATGCAGTCGCACGGACTCAGGTGTCCCGACGATATTTCCGTTATAGGTATGGACAATATTAAAATTGCGTCTTATTACAATATTTCGCTATCAAGTATAAATACGAACGCGGAAGAAATGAGCAGTCTTATGATTGACCTGCTTTTCAGAAAAATAGAAAACCGCGCATATACTCTCGCTCAGAATATATCTGTAAAAAGCAACCTTATCATGCGCGGTTCGGTAAAATCTCTGAATGCCGAATAATCAACTGAGATATTTTTATTTTATAGGCTTTCTTGTTACATTAAAATTATTTTTTGACAACAAAAACTGAAGTATAAATTTTTTTATAATTTTTATAAAAAATACTGACAACTAACATAAAATGAAAAAATCACTTTGCGTTGCCATTTATTATGATTTTTGCTCCTGAAATACCTGAAAATTTAAAAATAAAAGCATTAAAATAAGTCAAAAATGCAGAAAAAAGCCCATTTTTAGGGCAAAAACCTTAAAAAACGGGCTTTTTTGGTGCGGATAACAGGAGTTGAACCTGCACGAAGTCGCCCCCACTGGAACCTGAATCCAGCGCGTCTGCCAATTCCGCCATATCCGCAAAGATATATCTATATTATCATAAATATAACTTTATTTCAATTAAATTTATGCGCTTTAATTTATTTTTCTAAATTATTTTTATTGTTTACTTCACTCTTTCTTATTTTTAAATGCGCCATCAAATATATCTTTCTTTTATATTTATCATATGAAAGTTACATTGCCGAAGTTCAATTATGCCAATCGTTTTCGAGAAGAACTTCTTTATTGGTACCGTAAAAAATATCTTTTTTGCCCGCAATTTTTGAGCAGAATTTTTCAAACAAATCCCAGGTATTATTTATATCGAACTCATAACTGTGTCCCCAGATATAAAATATACTGTAACTTTCAGGCTGAAAACTTATGAATTTATCCGCCAATTCATTTGCTTTATCAAAATCAAGGTGGTATACGGTAGGATTGAATCTGTAAAGATTTTCCTGCGGCTCAAACGAATCGGTACAGGTTATCGTTCTGGCGTACTTGATTTTTGTATTTTTTCTTATAATTTCCGAAACTTCTTCGCTGTTATTGACGCCTCCGCCCGGATAAGCCATTCCCTTCACTTCGTAACCGACAAGGTCGCTTAAATTTTTACGATCTTCCTCCACCTGACGTATTACCTCTTCTTTATCAACCAATAAAAGACTCGGGTGTGTAAGCGTGTGCGCGGCCACTTCGTGTCCGAAATAAAGACTTTTAACGTCGTCGGGACTTACCTTATCATGTCTGATTTTCTTTCCTTCTATATCAAGAAACCTTTTAGTTCCTAACAGTTCGGAATTAAGGTTAAAAGTACTTTTAAGCCCGTATCTGTTAAATATTTCAACCAGCCTTATATCCTGCGTTACTCCGTCATCATAACTGAAAGTAACGGCTTTTTTAAATTTTACAGACATTTTATCCCCCGACTGAAAAATTTTATCTTTCCGTTATTCTGATTTATTAAATACAAAACATTAAAATCTTATATAAAAGCGTAACCGAAACCGCAACAATCAATATACCTATAACTTATATATCGTAATCTACCGCCACGCTCGACTTGGTTACCGCATGCATGTGTTTCTTTACAACGTTTACGTGATACGGGTCATTCTGATACTGGTCTAAAACCTCACGGCTTTCGAGAGTAACTGTAAGAATAACGTCGTAAGAACGCGGAGAATGCAAAAAATCCACCCCTGCTTCAATATCTATTACAGAAGGGACATTGCCTCGCATGCCCATAAGTACTTCTTTTGCGAGAACGGGGTCTTCGCCTTCGTTTAATTTAAAACAAACAACATGTTTAATCATTTTTAATTATTTTACCTCAATAAAAATTGTTATAGCAGTTCCTATCGATTATCTTAGAGGAACTACGGCTTTTGCGTTCAACGTAAGGTCGGCAAAATTACGTTTATTATATTGAATAAACCCTTCCGCCGCTATCATGGCGGCATTGTCGGTACAATATCTTTTTTCGGGAAGAACTAACCTTAAACCATTATCTTCCGCCGCTTTTTTAATCAGATTTCTGAAATAACCGTTAGCGGCAACACCTCCCGAAACGGTAACCGTGCGATACCCTGTTTTTTCAACAGCCTTCAATGCCTTTGCAACAAGTACGTCAATAGCGGCATGCTGAAAACTGTTCGCCACGTCCGCCTTGTTGACTTCTGCTCCTTTCTGCTCTGTCGAATGAACATAATTTATAACCGCTGTCTTTAAGCCGCTATACGAAAAATCAAACTCGCCGCCCTCATAGTTTTTCAGCATCTTTGGCAGCGGAACGACGTTTTTGCCCTCGGCGGCAAGCCTTTCTACGTTGGGACCGCCCGGATAATTCAATCCTAAGACTCTCGCCACTTTGTCGAACGCTTCGCCCACGGCGTCGTCTATCGTGCTGCCGAGAACTTCAAGTTTATCGTAACTTTTAACCGCGATTACGGCGGTATGACCGCCGCTAGCTAGAATGGTGATAAATGGCGGTTCAAGCGTCTTATCCGCAAGATAAGACGCTGCAATATGCCCTCGTATATGACTTACGGGCACAAGCGGCTTACCCGCCGCAAACGCAAGCGCTTTGGCAAAAGATACACCTACGAGAAGGGCTCCTAAAAGCCCCGCGCCCTCGGTAACGGCAAAAGCGTCTATATCCGAAAGACTCATTTTTGCGTTTTTAAGCGCGCGTTCGGTAGCGGTAAGTATAGCCGCCGTATGCGAACGCGAGGCGATTTCGGGCACTACACCTCCGAAGCGGACGTGTTCGGTAGCCGAACTTAT
>CALWBJ010000097.1 GCA_944376035.1 uncultured Clostridia bacterium
CTTATTTAAAGAATTTAATATTAAGATATATGTGGAATTTAAAATTTTATATCATTTCTCTATTTGTATAGGATTAACCTCTGATTTATTATAATTATTAAGAAATAGAAAAATCTTTACTTTTTTACTGTTTTATAAATCATTTTAAAAGTGATTAAAATATTGCAAAAAAATTAGATATAATTTATTATATGTTTTATTTTCGTCGAAATATAAAATATATGTATATGCTAAATAATTAAGCCGAAAATATACGCGTCCGACCGTTATTAAGGTCGGACGCGTAATTAAATAATAATTTATTGATATAAATTTATTGATATAATTATTTTATGTTTAACACTATTTTTAAAAATAAAATAAGATTAAATAAGATTATATAAGGTCAACAATTGTTTCATAAACCTTGCCGTCTTTATCAAGTGTGGATTTCATTTTGTCAAACGTTTCAGGAACTTCATCATACGTGGATGCGTCAAGTTTAAGATGGGTAAGATCAATCGCGCCGTTAGCAAGGAGATTTATACTTGTGGCAGTATTTCCGAAACCGCTGTTAATACAATGTATATCCAATTGTTTTTTTATGGCGGGGGCAAAGGAAAATGCACTGTTTTTGTATGATACTCCCGTAAAAGCCACTTTTGCGTTAAATGACGCAGCCGCAAATGCTTTGTTTATAGGAATATTGCAATCGGAAATATAAACAACGCTGTCAGTCATTCTTCCGCCGGTAATTGCATTTACTTCTTTCTGCCAGTTATCTTCCGGGCCTATAACGTAATAAACGCCTGAGTTTTTTGCGATTGAAAAATCTTCTTCGTCCATAGTCATTACAATAGGGACGGCCTGATAGTAAATTAAAAGTTGCGCTAAAATATTTCCGAGATTATTCGCTCCTATAATTGCAACATAATCGCCTTTTTGTATGTTTAGTTTATCAACAATCGATATTGCAAGGGAAATATGGCCTATAAACAATGCCTGAAAATCGGTAACGCTTTCGGGGAGTGTAAAAAGTTTGCCTGAATCGGAAGAAATAAAATCACTTAAAAATCCGTCAAAATCTTCGCCTGCGGTCATAAGTGCGGAACATTTTGTTTCTTCGCCGTTTTTGCAGTTATAACATTTCGTGCAGGGTCTGTTGGGTTCTATATACACATGTTTGCCTTTCTCTAACCCAAAAAGATTGGTCCCCGTCTCGCTGACAACTCCTATACCGTAACTGCCTAACACTACGTCCTCTACGGATATATCACCGGTGTATCTTAAAACATCGGATAGAGTAAGGAGGACTTTTGTGATTTTAACCTTTGTTTCCGAGTTGGTCTTTTCCTGTTCGGTTATTTCACATTCTTCAAGTGTCAAAGGTTTTGTGATTTTCCAACCTTTCATAAATTCTCCGTTCTAAACTTTATAGTAAAAATAAATCATGAAGTCGTAAGACTAAACGAAAATTAGTATTATTATATTATAAACTTGAAAAAAATGCAAGCGATTTATTTATCTGTCATCTTTTAAAAGTTTTGATAAAAATTATAGTTTTTGATATATTTATAGTTGACTAAAATAAAAAAATATAATATAATATGCGGGTAAATAAAAAAAGAGGTGCGTTATGAAACAGGGCATACATCCTAATTATCACGAAGTTACAGTCGTCTGCGCTTGTGGTGAAACTTTCAAAACCGGCTCTACCAAAAATACCGATGTAATAAAGGTTGATATTTGCAGTAAATGTCATCCTTACTTTACCGGTAAACAAAAGTTGGTTGACACCGGCGGCCGTGTTGATAAATTCAACAAGAGATATGGCAAATCTAAATAGTTGGCTGTATTCAAGGCTTTAAGGGTAGTTATTTACGCTTAAAGCCGTTTTTTTAAAAAAATATAAAATTTTATGTCAAAAAATCAGGTAAAGCGTACATCGATAGGCGGACAGGCAGTGCTTGAAGGCGTGATGATGCGCGGCGAGACCGCTATGGCTACGGCTGTGCGCGACGCAGATGGTATCATACGGGTAGAATCCGAACGTATTACTCCACCCAAAAAACGTAATTGGTTTTTCAGACTTCCCGTTGTCAGAGGAGTTTATGCTTTCGTACAGTCGCTGGTCGGCGGTACGAAAGTTTTGATGCGCTCTGCAGAAGTTTACGGGGAGGGAGAGCCTTCTAAATTTGAAAAATGGCTGGCGGAAAAACTGAAAATAAACGTTATGAGCGCCGTCACAACAATTTCGCTCATAATAGGTTTTGCGCTTGCGGTTTTTCTTTTTATTTTTCTTCCTCAGGCGGTCAGAAGACTTATCGAAAGATTATGCGGTCAGGGATTTCAGTTTTCCGTCCTTGCCAAAAACTTTATCGAAGGCGGCATAAAATTACTGATATTTATAGGTTATATAGTTATTTGTTCATTTATAAAAGACGTGAAGAGAACTTTCATGTATCACGGTGCGGAACATAAAACTATATCATGTTATGAAAGAGGGTTTGAACTCACGGTCGAAAACGCAAGAAAATGCCCGAGAGTGCACGATCGCTGCGGAACAACTTTCCTTGTTTTCGTAATGGTTATAAGCATACTCGTATTTGCTCTTGTAGAGTCGTTGATAGGCGTAAATGTTGAAAAAATATACAGAGTATTGCTCAAAATCGCTCTTTTGCCGGTAGTGGCAGGTCTTTCATACGAACTTTTAAAAGCATTGTCAAAGACAAATTGTTTTATATTTTATCCTTTGAAATTACCGGGACTCTTGCTTCAAAGAATCACCACAAAAGAGCCGGATGACCAAATGCTTGAAGTTGCTATAAAAGCATTTACAACTGTCCGAGAAATGGACGAAGATAAAACTATACCGCCGCAAAAATTTGCAGTTTCCGTCAAAATGAAAGATGTGCTTGCAACGCTTAAAGAGAAGCTTGAAAAAGGCGGGGTTTCTGAACCTGCCGAGGCTGAATGGATAATGTCTATAACCTTGGGGGTAAAAAGGGACGAACTTCAAAGCGATAAATTGGTTTCGCCTGAAAAAATAGAAAAGATAAATGCTTTGGCTGACGAGCGTATTACAGGAAGGCCGTTAT
The DNA here is from genome assembly GCA_944376035.1 of uncultured Clostridia bacterium. Taxonomy (GTDB): domain Bacteria; phylum Bacillota; class Clostridia; order Christensenellales; family Borkfalkiaceae; genus UBA1259. Next base: position 3,078 of record CALWBJ010000097.1, read on the forward strand.
GGTATTGTGTAGGGGATACGGAATTTTTCGGTTATACAATAAAAGTCGACGAGAGAGTGCTTATACCTCGGCCCGAAACGGAACTGCTGGTTGAAAATGCTTTAAAATATATTGATAAAGATAAAAAAGTTCTTGATTTATGTACGGGAAGCGGCGCAATTGCGATAACCGTTAAAAAGAAAACCGACGCTTCGGTTACAGCATCTGATGTTAGTGATAAAGCGTTACAACTTGCCAAAGAAAATGCTATAAATAACAAAACGGAAATAGAATTTGTCGAAAGCGATTTGTTTTCTGCGCTTAAAGGCAGGAAATTTGATGTTATAATTTCAAATCCTCCGTATATAAAAAGCGAAGATATAAACAATCTTCAACGGGAAATTAAAGATTATGAGCCGATTATTGCTTTGGACGGAGGTAAAGACGGCCTTGACTTTTACAGGGCCATATCTAAAAATATAAAAGATTATCTTAATAGTGACGGAGTTGTTTTGCTTGAATGCGGAATCGGTCAGGCAGAAAAGGTAAAAAATATGTTTTCAGGATTTTCAAATGTTGAAATTATAAAAGATTATGAAAATATAGACAGGATTGTAAAGGCGGTGCTTTAATGTTTAAAAAACTCGACAAAATGCTCGAACGGTATGAAAAACTTAACCAACTCGTTGGAGACAGCAATGTAATTGCTAAAATGGACGAGTGGAAAGCGTATACCAAAGAACTTGCCGATATGACCGAAACGGTGGAAAAATATACCGAATATAAAAAAATTATCAAAGAAACAGAAGATGTTTCAGAAATGCTGAAAACGGAAAAAGATCCGGAAATGAAAGCGTTGATGGAAGAAGAAATTATTGAATGTAAACATAAAACAGAAAAAATATCAGAAGAACTGAGAATACTTCTAATTCCGAAAGATCCGAATGACAATCAAAACGGTATTATTGAAATACGCGCGGTAAGAGGCGGCGAGTAATCACGGTTTTCTGCCTACGAACTATACCAGGCGTCTATG
>CALWBJ010000098.1 GCA_944376035.1 uncultured Clostridia bacterium
AGACAGCGAACCTTATGAAAGATTACTGCAAAAAGCGGTAGATTATGTAACTTCTATACAGAATAAGAACGAAACTGACGGAACGGTAAATAACTGACATGAAAAAATTTATCTTAATTTCAACTACTTTTATAATAATACTTTTATCTTCTCTTGTTAATCTGAATACTTCATGGGTCAATGTATCGGCGGATAATTCTTCGAGTGAAATAATTATGGAAGTATCAACCGGAAGAATCCTTCACGAAAGCAACGCATACTCAAAAAAATATATGGCAAGCACCACTAAAATACTGACAGCAATATGCGTTATAGAAAATTGTGATTTAGAAAAAATAATTACAGTAACTGCGAAGACGGTAGGCGTTGAAGGTTCAAGTATTTATCTTGAAGAAGGGGAAAGGCTTTCAGTAAAAGACCTTCTTTACGGCCTTATGCTACGCTCAGGAAATGACTGCGCGGAAACACTTGCATGTCATTGTAGCGGTGATATTAAAACCTTTGCAAATCTTATGAACGATACGGCAAAACGAATAGGCGCATTAAACAGTAATTTTGTTAATCCACACGGCCTTCCTGACGATAATCATTATACAACAGCATACGATCTGGCTCTTATATCATGCTACGCTATGAAAAATCCTGTTTTTAAGGAAATTGTTTCTACAAAATCAATAAAGATTCCTTTTACAACAAGAGACTATGACAGACTATTAATTAACAAAAATAAATTATTAAAGGATTTTGAAGGAGCAAACGGAATAAAAACAGGTTACACAAAAAAAGCGGGGAGATGTTTTGTCGGAAGTTGCGTACGTGACGGAATGGAACTCGTATGTGTTCTGCTTAATTGTCCGCCAATGTTTGAACGCTCAAAAGAACTTTTAAATGAAAAGTTTGAGCAATACAAAATGTTTAAACTTTTTGAAAGCGATCACATTATTGATTTCGTAAAAGTAGTTGATTCTGATAAAACCTGCGGCGTTTATATTAAAAGCGATATTACTGTTCCGCTTACAGAAAATGAACATGAAAATCTTAATATTGTTTACGGTTATCCGAAAATAATCGAAAAAAACACAAAAAAAGATAGCGAAGTTGGTACAATTAAAATTTATTATAAAAATAACTTGCTTTTTCAGGAAAAAGTATATACTATAAATAATATAGAATAAAATAAAATGAATTTTACCTAAGAAACGAAAGTTATGAGAATAAATAAATTTTTAGCAGAATGCGGAGTTTGTTCACGCAGAAAGGCAGACCAGCTTATTGACGACGGCGCGGTTAAAATAAACGGTGAAACCGCGTCGATTGGCAACGACGTCAATGTTGATAACGACATAGTTACAGTAAACGGAAAAATTATTAATAAAGTAAAAAAATACGATTATTATATAATGAATAAACCCAAAGGTTGTGTTTGCACTGTTAAAGACGACAAAAACCGAAAAACTGTTATGGATTATTTGCCTGCCGATATAAAACGTGTTTTTCCGGTTGGAAGACTTGATTATGATACCGAAGGTTTACTTATTCTTACAAACGATGGTGATTTGACTTTTAAACTAACTCATCCTAAAAATGAAGTACCTAAAACATATCTTGTTAAAACCGAAAAACCTGTGGATGAACAGGATTTGTCTAAATTACGCTCAGGCGTTGTGATTGACGGAGTAAAAACAAAAAAATGTAATATACGGGTTGTTGAAAAACTTAAAAACGGAACAAAATTACATATCACAATTACAGAAGGCAGAAACAGACAAGTAAGAAAAATGTTTGAAGCAGTCGGAAACAATGTTGATTTTCTTAAAAGGATAAAAATAGGCGACTTGCAATTAACAGGTTTGAATCGAGGTGAAGTTCGTCGTCTCAGTGCAGAAGAAATAAACTACCTTCTAAATTTATAGTAATAAATAAAAAGACAGAAACAAATAAAAATTAGAAAATTATAAAAAATTAAAGCATGACAATTTTCATTGTTATGCTTTTTATATTTTAAAAATATCTTTAATTTATTCCGATAAACTTAAAAATCGTATAATAATTAAAATGTTAAAAGTTATAGACATACATAAAAATATTTGGATATAAATAAAATCCGATGAAAAACTGATAAATATATATTTTCTTATAACTAAAGCCCGGCGGATAACGCCGGGCTTAATTGACTTAAAATTTTATTATGAAATTCATTTTTATTTATTAAATTTTATGAAATAAAAATTAAAATTTAATTATGATTTAATTATGATTTTTATTGAATTTAAATATTTACTATTGCTGCAACGTTTGAATCGGAATTATTTTTAACCTGAAAATATTTATTTTTTGCAAATGCATATCTTATACAAAAATACAATAAAACATATACATAAACTATTAAAGGTATTATAATTCCGACAATAAGATTATATGTTTCATATAAATTTACACTGAAAAATATATTTATTGCAAGTGTAATAATGAGAAAATTAAACATTATTATAGCCGTAGCAAGAATGCTGTCCGTTTTTATTATTTTTGAAGTTTTTAAGGGATTTTTAAAGTAAATAATTCCTGTTATTATCGGAAAAACAGCCATAATTGCTAACGAACACGCAACAATGGGAAAAGAAAAGTTAATAATATCCTTGCAGGAAACCATTAAAACAAGAAATGCAGAAATAGAAAGTAAAAATATTATTAAAGATGAAAAAAGTCTGACTTTGTTTATATAAACAGAGCCTTTTGAAATTTTATTATCTTTTGAAGATATTTTTACTTTAAAACCCTCTTTTTCCGCCATAGAAATAACATCTGTGAAATCTATTTTTCCGCTATGGATTTTGTTACGGGAATTAAATTGGTTACTTGTAATTGTCTCGTTAAATTTCATAACGGGCATAGTTTTTTCAGGTATGTTTTCGTTTTTTTCTTCTGTCTTTTCTTCCTTATGATTTTGTTCTTTACTGATTGCAGTCGCTTTTATAAGTCCGTTAAGAATATTTCTGAAATTGATTTCCTGAATTGATTCTGATTTTTGCGAATAAAGCCTATTTTCATTAAGTTGTTTATTTATGTCGGTATTACCATTATTATTTTCTTTAACGAATAACGGAGAAACTGCTTTGTTTTCGACTTTTTCGGTAGTGATATCTGAACTCGGTGAAGGGGAAGGGGATTCTTCAGTATCTTTGACTTTTACAATTTTTTCAACTTCTACAATTTTCGTTTTAATGACAGGCTCCGGTTCAAGGTCCATAAGTTTATCAATAATTGCGCGCGAAAAAGACCAACTGGAAAGATTTGTTTCCACAAATTCCTTACCCGCGGGTGTAAGGTTAAAAAATTTACGTCTGCCACCTGATGCATCGTTCCAATATGCTTTCACATATTTGAGATTTTCAAGACGTTTAAGTGAACTGTAAAGGGTAGCCTGATTAAGATCGTATTTATTACCACTCTTCAAATTAACAGTGTCGCTTATTTGCTGAGCATATTTATCGCCGTCAAGTAGTGTATGCAGAATAATCGTGTCTATATGACCGCGGATCAAATCACTGCTTATTGTATTTTCCATAAAAGTCTCCAAACTTCTTATTTTTATTTATCTGATTATGTCAGACAAAATATAAATAAAAACAAAGTATTTTACTGTTTTAATTATCTTATTTTTAACGTTTTAGATAATAATTAATATAAAATTTAATAAAAAGTATTTAGCATAGATTTTAATAAATCCCATCAAAAACTAAAAATTATCTTTTATTTAGTTTATTAGTTGATTTCTAAATATTTTTAAATTTGATTTCTGTATATTTAGTATACTACCATTTTTAAGTTTAGTCAAGAATCGGATAAATATTTATACAGAAACATGTTATACAAAATTATAGACATAATTATATACATAAATTTTAATTAAATACTGTTGATTTTATTTTTTCGATTTTAACGCGATGAGACAGAGTTGTAAAAATAATTATAGAGAAATTATATAAAAAATTTTAATTCTTAAAATTAAATTTATAAAATATATAGTAAATTCTAAATATAGTAAATTCTAATTAATATTATAAAAAAAGTTTTTTATAATAAAATTGCTTTTAATATTAAAGACATAAAATAATTTTTTACCAAATAAAATCAAAAAATCCAAGTTGTATAATTTATAATATTTTATTAGTAATTTTAAAACTTGCTTCAAACATTTGACAATAATTTTTTTATTTGCTATACTAATTATACTCAACTATGCGCAAAAGTTGTGTTTTGCGCATAGTTGTATATAGATTAATTCCCTCTTTTCATTATAAATTCAAAAGATTAATATCTAAAAAATGCTAAAATATAATACTCTGTTAAGGAGAAAGTTAGAAAAAAATTTCTGAAGTTTGGTACATTCCCTTTTATTTTGAAAATTTTGGGCTTGGGCTATGAACTGAATTTTATAATTAAAGCAAATTCAATCTATTATAAAAATATAAATTCTTTTAGCGACATAAAAAAATATAATTCAGTGGCGCTGCGACGAAAAATAATATTGAAACGCCCCCTCTATTACTTATAGTTTTTATAAATTGCAAACTTTACTAAAATTATTTTTAAGTCTTTCTTCGTTAAAAATAAATAACATATATTAAATTTTAAACTGCCTTTTACAATTAAACTTACATTAAACTCGTCTAAAAACTTAGAAACTTAAACTTTTGTAAATTTTAAAATCTGCTTAAGTGTAAAATAAATTTACTAACTATTCATTCCTCTATCTTTTATTTTAGGCTTTATTATTAAAGATTTGCTATAAATTTATACTTTATAGAATTTTTATTGAGATTTTAAATCAGATATATGTATTAAAATTTTTGAAATTCTTGCACAATTAAAAAATTGTAAATTTATTAAAAATATTACAGAGGCTATTAAACAATGAAAGAAAAATCATTTTATGAAACAAGAGAAATAAATTGTATTAAGAGGCTTGATGAAATAATCGAGCAATTACCCTATTTCGTCAAAGATTTTTTTATAGGCGTTGAAACGCGCACTTCTGCCCTTACCAGGCTTAATTATGGCTATGATTTAAGAGTTTTTTTTGATTTCTTGGCAAAAAAAATTTTCAAGAATAAAAAAATATTTGAAATTGAAATAAAAGACCTTGAAAAATTAGGTGCAAGCGACATTGAATATTTTTTAAGTTATCTGAGCCATTATGAGATAAACGGGAAAACTGAGCGTTGTACTGCTACGGGAAAGGCTCGAAAATTGTCTACAATACGGGCTTTTTATAAGTTTTTCTTTAATAAAAACCTGATTACCGCAAATATCCCTTCTAAAGTTTTAATGCCCAAAATACATGAAAAAGAAATTATAAGACTTGAAAAAAACGATAAAGTCGATGAAATCGGTGATATTCTTTACACTGTTGAAAGCGGAAACGGCCTTACAAAAAAACAACTTCTATTTCACGAAAATACAAAACTTAGAGATACTGCCATAATTACTCTATTCCTTGGAACCGGAATTCGTATAAGTGAACTTGTGGGGCTAAATGTTGAAGATATGGATTTTAATACAAACAGTTTTGTTGTTACAAGAAAAGGCGGAAACCGTGCGGTTTTATATTTTAACGATCAGGTTAAAAATTCATTAAAGGAATATTTACTTACCCGCACCCAGAATGAAGAACTGAAAAACAATGCTCCCCTCTTCCTTTCCCTTCAAGAAAAGCGTATAGCAACCAGAACAGTTCAGGAACTTGTTAAAAAATACGCTAAAATAGTATCTCCGTTAAAAAAGATAACCCCCCATAAACTCAGAAGTACCTTTGGTACAAATCTATATAAACAAACCGGAGATATTTATGTTGTGGCCGATTGCCTTGGTCATAAAGACGTAAATACGACAAAAAAACATTACGCAGCCATTACCGAAGATATCAGAAAAAAAGCCGCTTTGAATATGCATATAAACGATGATAAATAAATTTTAATTTTTTTTACCATTATAGGTATAGATATAAATTATTTATCAATAAT
>CALWBJ010000099.1 GCA_944376035.1 uncultured Clostridia bacterium
GAGGTATATAAATCAATAATTACGGGAGAAATTGTTAATGAAAATAGCATTTGCGGGATTCGGTGAAGTCAACACACCTGTTGAAGTTTTGGAAAGAAAGTGCAAAAAAGCGGCGAGTGAACTCCAAAAGGCGGGTGCGAAAATACAGAGTTTTTATCCTATCAGGGACGATAATGAGGAAAAAGATATAAATGCAGCCTTAAAATTTTTCGGCGACAAGGATTTTGATGTTCTCGTACTGTGTATAGCGGGCTGGATTCCTTCGCATGCGGTTATAAAGGTCGCGGACAGATTCAGGCATAAACCTATGGTTTTATGGGGGCTTTGCGGCTGGTATGAAAACGGACGGCTGATTACCACTGCCGACCAGGCGGGTACCGGTGCGCTGAGAAGCGTCCTTAAAGAACTCGGAATAAAATTCGGGTATTTTTACGATATTTGCGGCAGGCCGTCGTCGGCCGAAAAGGTGATGTCTTTCTGCCGCGCCGCTGCGGCGGCGCAATCGCTTCGCACCGTGCGTATAGGGCAGTTAGGTTACAGAGATATGCAACTTTACGGAACTATGTTCGACGGAATTTCCTTAAAGCGAAAGGTCGGTGCGGAAATAGAATGTTTTGAAATGCTTGAAATGGTCAGACGTGCGGAAGAACAAAGCAAGGCGGACGTGCGGAAGATTATTGACGGCAGAATGAAAAAATGGATATTTTTATCTGAACCTGACGATAAGGCTATGGAAAGCGCGGCAAGATACTATCTTGCGCTTAAAGAAATTATAAACGAACGTAAGTTTGACGCGGTGTCGTTAAAAGACGTGGACGGATTTAAAAAACTTCTTGGATTTCCTCCCGCGCCCGTGTTTACTCTGCTTGCGGAAGACGGTGTATGTACCATTCCCGAAAACGACTGTCTCGGTAACGTAACACAGGTTATGATAAAAAAACTTACGGGGCAGATAGGCGCTTATCTTGAATTTTACGAATTTTTTACAGACGGTGTGCTCGCGGGCGTTCCCGATTATGTGCCGAAGGAAATAGTTGAGGGACAAACGACCGTCCTTCCTGCGGCTTTCGGAGAACTTTCGCAGGGACTTCTTAATGTTTCTCGGGTAAAAACGGGAAAACTGACTTTGTGCAGGCTTTGTGTTTCGGACGGAGAGTATTGCATGCATCTTATTACGGGTGGAGGCACAGACCCGGGGAAATGGGAGGAGTGCGGCTGGACTCAGCCCGCGCCGCAGTTGCCCGGACTTAAAATACTTATCGAAGATACCGAGCGTTTTGCCGATAACGTTATGGGACAGCATTATATCATTTCATACGGGGACAATACCGAAGTTATAAAATATTTATGTCAAATCTGCGGCATCAAGGTTATCTGCTGAAAACCGTAATCAAAAAGGCTTTGTAAATTATTTTTATACATCTTGGAACTAATTTTAAAAAATGCTTGCAATGCTTTTTGTATTGATGTAATATCTAATTATATGATCGGTAAAAGCCTTTGGCAGTAAGAATAAAATTTTTATGCCGATCTGATTTGTATCGGGGTGATTTATGATAAAAACTTACGGGGAACTGAGAAAACGTATTGAAAAGAATATCAGAAGACTTTCTGATGAAGAATATTCTATGCCTGAATTATTCACGCAGACTCCTACATGGCCGGGGGATTGGCCGGGGAGAGAAATACTTGCGCTTGCATGTGATTATACAGACTGTTCTAAGGTGCTTAAACCCAAAGTAAGAAAACAACTTAAAGACATCATAGACGCGCTTGACGAAAACACCAACGAACACGGTTATTTCGGTCCTGTTTTCGACGGTAAAACGGCCGACGAGCAGCAGATAGCGGGCAACAGTTGGTTTTTGCGCGGGCTTTGCGAGTATTATAGATTATTTAAAGATAAAAAAGTATTCAGCCGCATAGAAAATATTTGCGATAATCTTTTACTTAAATTACAGAAATTTTACGAAAATTATCCCGATTGTTCGAGAGAAAGCGGCGGAGTGGACGGTCATATTCAGGAAGGCACCGTAAACGGGTGGAAACTTTCGAGCGACGTAGGTTGCGCTTTTATCATGCTTGACGGAATAACGGACGCATACGCGGTAACTCAAAATAAAGCGCTTTTGCCTGTTATAGACGTTATGGTCGATGAATTTTCCCGCATTGACCTTTTGAAATATCAGTGCCAGACCCATTCTACGCTTTCGGCGACGCGCGGTATATTGAGATATTTCAGGTTGACGGGAAAAAAAGAATTGCTTGATTTAGCCTCGCGTATCTTCGATACATACGTAAAATATGCGACTACTGTAAATTACGCTAATTACAACTGGTTCGGTAAACCCACCTGGACGGAACCGTGTGCTGTTGTAGATTCGATTATTGCGGCAAAAGAACTTTTCATGATTAAGGGAGATAGGTTTTATGCGGAGTTTTTTAACCGCGCTTATTATAACGCATTGAGATTTTCTCAGCGTCCTAACGGAGGAGCGGGATGTGAAACCTGCCTTGACGGTGAAAAAACAAAAATGTCCGTACATATGTACGAAGCGCCGTTCTGTTGCTCGATGCGTATAGCCGAAGGGTTTTTAAGACTTGCGGATAACTTTGCGTATTACGAAAAAAATACCGTCGTTGTGCCGTTTATTACCGATGCCGAAAACGATATTCTTAAAATAAGGACAAAAGAATTTTCTTCGGGAATGAAAGTTTACGTTAAAGTTAAAAAAGCCGCCGATAAATTAAAAATTTATATTCCTTTATATTGTTCTGCGGAAATAAAGGGAGATTATGAATTAAAAGACGGATTTTTATATTTACCCTGTGAATCAGGCGAATACGAGATAAAATTAACTTTCTCCGAGCATACTGAGATGATAAAAGGATTAAAAGTACCAATGAGAGGAGACCGTATCCTTTTCAGATTATCCGAAAAATCTGCTTTAAGACGCGAGATCATAAATTGTATGTACTTAAAAGATCAGGATGAGGTAATGAATACACGCTTATTTTTATAAATAAGCCTTAATTTATTCTTTTAATTTCCGTTTTGACTTTTTATATAATATTACTTAGAATTTTATAAAATCTTAAATGGTAAAATACAGTTGAATAAAATTAAAAAGCGATTAACGTACAATAATCGAATGGTTTTTTTTGGATTGTAAATATCTGTTATGCCTAAACAATATAAACGCTTCTTTTGAAACAACTTAAATAAGCGTTGTTTCGAAAGGAGCGTTTTATTTTCAGAATAAAATGTATGAAATAATGTTAATGAATAAAAACTAAGAGTTCGAATTATACGGTTTTGAAAATAAATTTATCTTTTATAATTTTAATATTTTCTGGCGGTATTTAGACGGAGTAAGGCCGGTGTGTTTTTTAAAAACTTTTGAAAAGTAATTTTGATTGTCAAAGCAAAGCAATTCTGAAATTTTTTTCAGTTCTGTATTCTGGCGTATAAGTCTTTTGGCTTCATCGATTTTAAGCGCGGTATAATATTGCATTATACTCATGCCGAAGAGGGAAAGGTTACCGTTTGCAGCGGTCAGGCTTCTTATGATTACTGTCTTGTTAAAAACGTACTTCCGGACAGTGAAACAGCCATACTGCCGGAGATAGGAGAGGTCAGCGGATTTGAGTACAATACAGAAGGTCAACTTGATTTTGAAGAATTGTTCAGAAAGATTAAAAATGGCAGAGAAATAAAGAAGATAGGTATTATAGGCAGATTGATTTTTCCGTCTATCATTTACGGTAAGTTAAGAAAAGTATTTCCTGATGCAGAAATTGCCGATATAGACGATATACACTATGCACAGCGTATGTTAAAGAGCAAGGCGGAAATAGAGTGCCTTAAAGTCAACTGGTCGATGGTTTCGAAAATGTTTGAAAATGTCGTTCCTGAAATTAAAACGGGCATGACCGAACTTACTGTTCAGGGAATGTTTGAATCGGAAATGTTGAATCTCGGGGCGGAAAGTTACGTACAGGCATTTGCGCCTATGGTGGCTACCGGGAGGGAAAACTCATACATATCAATGTGCCGCAATACCGATAGGAAAATAGCCGAAAGTGAGATAATCAATCTCGCGGCCGGAGTGTGTTATGAGGGATATAACGGAATCATTTGCAGTCCGCTTGTGCTCGGCAATATACCTCAGAAAATAAAAAGTGCGGTAATGTGTGCATACGATGCGCTTAACCACGCTTCCGTACTGATGAAACCGGGAGTTACGTGCGATGTTGTTCTTAACGCTTATACTGATTATCTGACTAAATACGGTTATATAGATTATTGTCCTTACGGAAGTTTGCACTCGACCGGAATGCTTGAATGCGAAGCCCCTGTGTTTTCGGTAAATAATAAAAGAACAATACAGGAAAATATGGCTATATGCATAGACGCTTATTTTAAAGGAATGGAATGGGGTTCGTTCAGAGTGGAAGATTGCTATCTTATTACTCAAAACGGCGCCAGGCGCATGACTACCTATAACGATAAAGTCTTGCCTGAAATTTTCGGATAAAAATCTTTTTAACTGAATTTATTTGATTATTTGTACTTATTAAAAAAAATAACAATCTAAGATTTATTAAATATCCGGTCTTATTATATACGTTTAAACTTTTTTGAAATCAGCACTCCTTCAAAAAGAATTATATTCTACTTGAAGGAGCGCTTTTATATTATTGATTGGTCTTCTGCTTTCTCTTTCTGTATTTTTTAATTTGCGATCACTCTTACTGTTTTTTTAAATATATATTCATTCAGATAAGTTTTATTCAAAATTTTATTTCTGTTACTTGACTTATTTTCGTGTTAGATGCATAATATAGTTGCGGTCGCAACTATTTTTGTTTTTAAAACCGTCTGATATTTAAAAAGGAGAAACGACTGATGCCTTATTTTATGAAGTATCTTTCTAAAATACACAGGTGCGCAAATCTTTACAGAACAGAGCGTTATAACGATATAGATATAAGTTGTTATGAAGATACGTACCTTATCA
>CALWBJ010000100.1 GCA_944376035.1 uncultured Clostridia bacterium
TATCGTACGATAGACCGTCCGCAGGAAGGCTGGGACGGACACGTGGGGTTCGTACCCGCGTACGTCAAGGAATTAGGTCTTGACCCGACCATGGCCGCGGTACTCTGCGGCCCGCCGATAATGATAAAGTTCACGCTTGCGGGACTGTTGGAGTTAGGGTTTGACAAGTCGAGAGTTTATACGACGCTCGAACTCAGAATGAAATGCGGTATCGGCAAATGCGGCAGATGCAACGTAGGCGATAAGTTCGTATGTAAGGATGGTCCGGTATTCAGAATGGACGAACTGGACGAACTTCCCCCCGAATATTGATTAAAGGTTGAATATAGGAGTTTAACAATGGAAAAGAAAGTAAACGTTTATTTTTTCGGTAAAAAATATCAGGTTCCCGACAGCCTTACCATAATGAAAGCAATGGAATACGCGGGGTATCAACTTATCCGCGGCTGCGGATGCCGTAACGGATTCTGCGGCGCGTGCGCTACCATTTACCGTATACACGGCAAGCAGGAACTGAAAGCCTGCCTCGCCTGCCAGACCAAAGTAGAAGAGGGAATGTACGTGGCGACCCTGCCGTTTTTCCCGCTCGTGAAACAGGTTTACGATATTGAAAAAATCAAACCGACCGAGCAGATAATGATGCAACTTTATCCCGAAATATATTCCTGCATAGGCTGCAACGCCTGCACCAAGAGTTGTACGCAGGGACTTAACGTCATGCAGTACATAGCATATGCGCAGCGCGGCGAGTTTGAAAAATGCGCGGAAGAGAGTTTCGACTGCGTAATGTGCGGAGTATGCTCGGCGCGTTGTCCCGCGGGTATATCCCATCCGCAGGTAGCAGAACTTGCGAGAAGGCTTTACGGAAAGTATATCGCGCCCGAATGCAAACACCTTGAAAAGAGGGTTCAGGAAATCAATAACGGCGACTACGTGAAAATAATAGAAGACCTCATGAATAAGCCGGTTTCGGAATTAAAAGAATTATATAATAACAGGGATATAGAAAAATAAGGAGGCCGCAAATGTATCAATATACCGAAGAACAGATTATATCGATGAAAAAGGTCGAAGCGACCAGAGCGGAAAGAATGAAAAATCTTTTCCCGAGAATGAGTGCGGAAGAAAAGGAAAAGGTTTTAAAAGAAAACCATCCCGACTATATAGAGAGTGCGTATGAAACTTTAAAAGTCGGTCCCAACAAGGGTGATAAAGTGCTTCACGAACTTGCAGATTTATTGCAGGGCAAGTCGAGAGTGCTCGGAAAAAGGATAAATCTAAAAAAGCCCGACTATGACGTGGACGTTCTGGTTATCGGCGGCGGAGGCGCGGGATCGTCGGCGGCGATAACGGCGCATGCAAACGGCGCAAACGTCATGATGGTAACCAAATTAAGGATAGGCGACGCCAACACCATGATGGCGGAAGGCGGAATACAGGCTGCGGATAAAGAAAACGACAGTCCCTCGATACACTATCTCGACGCATTCGGGGGCGGGCATTTTGCAGCAAAGCGCGAACTGTTATATAAACTTGTAACCGAGGCGCCCGACGCTATATTGTGGCTCAGCAAATTGGGGGTAATGTTTGATAAGGCTCCCGACGGGACAATGATAACCACTCACGGCGGCGGTACTTCGAGGAAGAGAATGCATGCCTGCAAAGATTATTCGGGTGCGGAGATAATGAGAACGCTACGCGACGAAGTACTGAACAGAAATATACCCGTAGTAGATTTTACCGCTGCGATAGAGATAATAAAGGACGACGAGGGCAAGGCTTGCGGAGCGGTCTTAATGAATATGGAGACCAAAGAAATTCTCATTGCGCGCGCAAAGACCGTTATTATCGCTACCGGCGGCGCAGGAAGACTGCACTATCAGGGTTTCCCGACAAGTAACCATTACGGCGCAACCGCGGACGGACTAGTTCTTGCTTACAGAGCGGGCGCGAAACTTCTTTATGCGGATACCCTTCAATATCACCCCACAGGCGCGGCAGAGCCCACACAGATTTTCGGCGCGCTCGTTACGGAAAAGGTGAGATCCTTGGGCGCTCAACTCGTTAATAAAGACGGTAATGCGTTCGTTTATTCACTTGAAACGAGAGACGTTACGGCTTCTTCCATAATAAGAGAATGCAAGCAGAGACACAACGGCGTCAAGACGGTTGACGGCGAGGGAGTATGGCTCGATACTCCCATGATAGAACTTATAGGCGGAGAAGGCACTATTGAAAAACGTATACCCGCGATGATGAGAATGTTCGGAAAATACGGTATAGATATAAGAAAAGAACCCATACTGATATACCCGACGCTTCACTATCAGAACGGCGGAATAGATATAAGTACAGACGGACAGAGCGGAGTGGAAAACCTTTATGTCGCGGGCGAAGCGGTCGGAGGAATACACGGAAGGAACAGGCTTATGGGCAACTCGCTTCTGGATATTATCGTATTCGGAAGGAATGCGGGTAAATATGCAAGCGAGAAAGCGAAGACCGTTAAGATAGGAAGGATGAATCTTGACCACGTTAAGGCGTTCAAGAAAGAACTTGACGAAGCGGGAATAAATCCCGTCAAATTCTCACCGCAACTTCTTCCCAATTATACAAGACAACCTTCAATCTGAAAAAATAACGGAGAAAAAATTAAATGGAGAGTGAAAAAATGGAAAATCCGACAGAGATAAAAGAGACTTCTGCCACCGAAGAGCAAGAAAGCGTAAGCGAACCTTCGGGCGGCAACGGAAAGAAAAGTCTTAAATGGCTTTGGATAACGCTTGGTATAGTTATAGTCGGCGCGATAGCCGCCTGGTGCATAGTCAACGCGTTAAAGGTAGATAACGGCATAGAAGAAGTATTCAATGTCGGGCAGGTATTAGCGCTTTTGACCGGAATGTTTTCCGTCGCGCTTTTAGGATACCTTTTGGGCAGAATCACAATAAAGGGAGTGTCTCTCGGGACCGCGGGCGTATTTCTTGTGGCAATACTGTTCGGCTATCTCTGCACACTTCCGTGGCTGGAAAACGCACCGATATTCAACGTGTTTTACATGAGAGATACAGAGTCCACCTTAAACGGTTATTTTGAAAATATCGTTCAGAATATCGGGCTAATTCTTTTCGTCGCGGCAGTCGGATTTATTGCCGGACCGAGTTTTTTCAAAAACTTAAAAAAGAACGCTAAATCGTACGTTTTGCTAGGCGTAATAATAATTTTTTCGGGCGGAGCCGTAGCGGCACTGTTTACTTTAATACCCGGAATAAGCCCTGAGTTTTCTGCGGGTATTCTGTCGGGCGCACTAACAACTACTCCCGGGTTTTCTGCGGCAAAAGAAGCGGCGGACGCAACTTTACGTAACTCCGTTACTCTCGGCCACGCAATAGCCTATCCTTTCGGAGTCGTAGGCGTAGTTTTATTCGTTCAGCTCGTTCCCAAGATAATGAAGGCGGATATGAAAAAAGAACGTCTCGCTTTAAGTTCGGGAGTTATAGATATTCATAAGAAGAGAGAAGGACTTTTAGTTTGCGACTCTTACGGACTTATGCCTTTTGCACTAGCAGTCGTATGCGGTATAGCAGTCGGTTCGATAACCATTCCTCTTACAGGCGCGGGTTACGACGGAGCGTGTTTCTCTCTCGGGAACACTGGCGGCGTGCTCATAATGTGTTTAATTTTCGGTCACTTCGGAAGGATAGGGAAACTTTCCCTTGATGTCCCCGAAAAGACCATAAAAGTATTCCGTGAATTCGGACTTATGCTCTTCCTTATCGGAGCGGGCGTGTCCGGCGGAGTAAGCCTTGTCAGTGAGATAAGTAAATCAGAACTCGGCGGTATGCTTGTTCTGTACGGATTTATAGGCGGCGCGGTAATGACTTTGATTCCTATGTTTATCGGTTTCTTCTTTGCTAAACACGTATTGAAGATTGCGCTCTTAAATAATCTCGGGTCAATTACCGGCGGAATGACGAGTACTCCCGCGCTCGGCACCTTAATAAACGTGTCGGGAACGGACGACGTAGCCTCAGCGTATGCCGCAACTTATCCGATAGCGCTCGTCGCGGTCGTGCTTGTGTCGCAATTCCTGGTTATACTTTTATAATTTAGTGTTGCGGTTTGGCGGTATTTGTATAAACATTCGGTTTGTATAAATTATAAGTTCGAAAATCTTGAATAACTTATAAAATATTAATGAAAATTAACGCCCCTCACAGGATAAAAGCATCTTGCGAGGGGCGTCAGTATGTACATCAAAACAATTAAAATCTTTATAAATATAATAAACTATTGACACTTTAATCAAATTCTGTTAAAGTAAAATAAGAAAAACAAAGGATGAAAACGCTTCTGCGTATATTAAAAGAAATGAAATTGACCCTTGCACAGAAACTTGAAAAAAAGAAATTTAAACGTCCTCCCGCGGTAATATATCCGCTTTTACTAAAAGTAATAGTAAAATCGCTTGCAAGAAAATGGAACGTGCACTTTGAGTTTAATGTTGATACTTCAAAGATAAAACCTCCGTTTGTAGTTGTATTCAATCATCAGTCGAGAAACGACTATGTTTTTACATCTCTGGCATTTCCCAAAACCCGACTTAATTATGTAGCGGGATATAATGAATTTTTCAGAGCGCATCTCAAATTCATATTTTCGCTTTGTCAGGCTATACCCAAAAGGAATTTTGTACCGGACCTTCACGCGGTAATGGAAGCAACGAGAATAATCAGACAAGGCGGCGCAATATGTTTTTCTCCCGAAGGGATGAGTTCCATATCCGGGACAAATCAGCCGGTTGCTTTGGGCTCGGGAAAATTTCTTAAACATCTGGGAGTGCCCGTATACTATGTAAATATAAAAGGCGCGTATCTTATGGCGCCGAAATACTGTCTTGACGACAGGATAGGAAAGGTAAGCGTTGTTACCGATCTGCTGTTTACGGAGGAGCGCCTTAATTGTTTGAGCGACAGAGAGATTGACGAAGAACTGAATCGCGTTATGACGCACGACGATTATAAGTACAATAAACAAGTAAGAGTGAGATACAGCGGCAAAGATTTTGCAAAGAACATGCATACGTTTTTATATAAATGTCCCAAATGCAAAAAGGAATTTACCATGAAAGGCGAGGGCGACCGGATATACTGTACTGAATGCGGTAACGGCGCAGCGGTAAATGAGTATTATGACCTTATACCTTTAAGCGAAGATTGCGTGATATTCGATACGCCTTCCGATTGGTATCAGTGGCAGAGAGAAACGGTGCACGAAGAAATTCTCTCAAATAATTCTTTCCGAATGACTGAAAAAGTAAAACTCGGAACATTGCCCGATTACAAATATTTGAAAAATCATGCCACGAGCGAAATAACGGGTGAAGGAGTGATAGAACTGAGCCGTGAAGGATTTTCTTTTGCAGGGAAGAAAAACGGGAAACCTATTGCATTTTCCATACCTACTAATATATTGCCGACATACGGAATGTGTACGGACATGACGAGGTTTTATACTTTTTACGAAAAAACTTTTTATGAGTTTTATCCCGAAACGGAATGCGTTGCCAAATGGTTTCTTGCGACCGAGGAAATGCATCGCATAAACGGCGGAAGTTGGAAAAGTCCTAAATATCCGTTATAATTTGTAAAATTTCAATCACGTTATCCGATTTTCAACATTACAGTAAATATTTCTATCTTTAATTTGAATATAGATATTGCAATAACATTAAAACAGATATTATAGAGATAAATATAATAAGGGAATTCGAGTTATATTTATAGTAAAAATAAAACTGTAAAAAAGTAAACTAACTGCGGGCGCTAGATTTTCTAGCGCCCGCAGTTAATTTTTATAATGATAAAGAGTAAGAATAAATTATAGTAAAATAAAATTATATAACTATTGAATATGCAACCCATTGCTTAAAATGTGTAACAAGAAAACGTTTACTGAAATTGTTTTCTGTATGCCAAAGGGGAAATATTATTTTTCTTTTTGAAAATCAAAGAAAAATAATTTGAGGAAGAAAATCCCGTGAGGTAAGAAATTTCTTCCATACTTTTTTTTGTATCTTTGAGAAGTTGTTTTGCCGCGCTCATTCTCATGTTCAGAACATAATCGCTTATGGTTATGTTAGTATATTTTTTAAACAGTTTGGATATATAGCCCTGAGACAGATAAAATTTTTCCGAAAGGGTTTTTACAGATACATCCGAACTGATGTTTTCGGATAAATACTTGATAATATTGATAAGTGCGAGAGGATATTGTTTCAGTCTGTGATTCTGAGTAGCCGTACCGTTGATATTTACAAACTCGCGCAGAGTTACAAAAAGATAACACAAATAAATATGAACGGACTCGGCAGCCATATTCTGAGGTGTTTTTTTGTAATATTCAAAAATTTTATCAAAGATATAATTTATATGCTTTACCTGATCGTCTTTAAATGTTATAGGCCCGAACAATGACATGAAATTAACAATTTCGAGTTGGGGTTTTGTAAAATAATCCGGTGATACGTTAATATTTATACGGGTAAAGTTTTTTCCGTTGGTTTTGTGCATTGTGTAAGGCGGGATAATAAGAAGTGTATTCTTTTTAAGGTTGTAGACGTTATTGTTGACAAAAACCGTACGTTCGCCGTCCGTAAGATAATAAAGTTCATAATATGGATGATGGTGCAGATCAGCCATATTCCACTCGGAATTTTTTGTAACTTTATCCATTTCTATAAAAGACATTATAATTTACACCTCACAAAGGTTCGAATATTCGAGGAAGTTATTATATTTACTTTAATTTAATGTTTAATGTCCGGCAGTGTTTAAATAAGTTGCAAAGCCGCGAAACCGACAAGACGCGGATTATTGAAAATTATAACATCATAATTTTTTAATGTCAACCCCAAAAATAATATTTTGAGGGTAAAAAGCAGTCTTTAAACAAGGTGCAGTGCATGAAATATGTAAAATTAAAGAAATTAGACTTTAAAACATATTGAAGATAATTGAAGTAAATGTAATAATAAAAATACGTGAAATTATGACCGAAAATATGTTAATAATAATTTTCAAGGCTTAATCAATACTAATGTGATAAATATATTAAGAAAAGAACACACAAGATGTAATCGATAAAAGGAGAGGCGGAATGAAACAGAAATTTCGATTGATAATGTTGTTACTGCTTGTAGCGTCACTTATGTTTGCCGGTGCGTGCGTAGGGACTGCGGAATCTGATCCGGAAGGAGACGGAACTGATACCGAAACTCCTGTTACGGAGGCGCCTGCGATACCGGGAGCAGAAGGTCTTTCCGTAGACGTGACCGAGAGGCCGGAAGGTTTTTCTATCGGGTCGTATACTTTCAGTGAGGCATACTTAAATGAAGAAAAACTTGCATCCGATGACTATGTTTTACGCAACAACAGATTTATGTTCGCTTACGATTTTTACGGAGAGATAGGCGTTGGGGATTATAATGTGAAATTAGTTTTTGAAGAATTGGTCAAGGAATTTCCGCTTAAAGTATCGGATAAAAAAGCGCCTGTTTACAGTTTCAATCTTGCTAAGACTTCAATTTACAATATAGAAGAGCAGATAATTTTACCTGTTGTGGACAGACTTAACGAATATCAGGACTACAATGTAAGATATTTGATTTATAAAGGCAGCGACGCGGGAGAATTGATATATAACCAGACTGACGTTGAAAAGACGGCCGACAGTATAAAATACGAAGCGGGCGCGCTCGGAATGGGTGATTATGTATACAAGGTACAAATAAGAAAAGCCTCGCAAACAATAAAGGAATATATGTGCAATTTTTCAGTTGTGAAATATGCGAACGACATTTTCTTGGAAGAGAATTTTGCAAACTGGAAGATGGTGTCGACTGCCATAACCAAAAATTTTGAAGACGGCGCAGTTAATTTTATACCGAGAGAATCCAACGGGCTTAACGGCAGATATTTCTTTGCTTATTATTCGATAGATTTTATGAGAGAAGCGCAACTTAAAGGCTGCGAGACGTTTACTTTTGAATATAAGGTAAATGAGGTAATGGCGGCTACTCCTGATAACAGCAGTCAGGAAAAACCTGATCAACTCGGAGGACTCAGGATATTCGCAAAAGTAAACGACGGGTTCGACAGTGCCGCTGGGAACGGAATAGTGACGGATGAGGAAGCGGGACTGTTCGTCTTTGAAAGTTATACAGATCTTCCTACCGAATGGACTACGGTAAGTATAAATATAAGTGACTTCTTGGCGCTTAGTCCCGATACCAAATTCATAGGTATAGTTGTAAGCGGTCAGGCAGGTTCGGTGGCAAGTTTCAGGAATGCAAGGTTTATATAAGAACTGTCGTCAAATTTGAATTGTTCCGAAATGTTTTTAATAAATCAAAATTTACTTAAAGACATGTTTAGACGCAGATAAACGCATATAAACAATTTGATTTATTATAAAAAATTCAACCGATAATTTACTTTAGGAATAATAAAATATCGAAATAAAAATTAAGGTTTATAAAAAATAAAGATTTTTTAAAAGGCTAGCCTTTTCACTTTGCGCTATCATGCGCAAAGTGAATCTCTTGTGGGATAAGAAATCAAGGTTAAAAGCAGGATTAAAATATAAAAGTATCAGGATTAAAAATATAAAAGTATAAGGAGAAAGAGATGAAGAAGATATTTTTGGTTGTACTTGCTTTGATAACGGTAATAAGCGCGTCCGCGTTTTTTATCGGTTGCGGCGGCGGAAGTACCGTTTCTGCTCCGGAGATAAGCAACATAACCGCCGATGTGGACGACTTCGTGTCTGCCGTAACATTTGATTTGTCGGTAGTCAAGGAAGTTTATATGGACAATCAGAAACTCGGCGCAAATGACTATACTGCCACGTCGACCTCTGTATTGCTTAAAGGATCCAAGTACGGAGAGTTCGGAATAGGCACGCATAAAATGAAGATTGTGTTCGAGTCGGGCACCTCCGAATTCGACTTGATTGTAACCGATCTTAAAGCGCCTGCTTATACATTTGACAATTTAGGCGGTAAAATAGAGTTCGGTTCAAACGAAGATGTAGTTTTGCCCGTAATTTCAAGAAACAGCGCCTACCAGGTATACGATGCGGAATATAAAGTTACCGATAAAGACGGCACGGAAAAATACAGCGGAACAAACGTTGAAAAAGAGGCGTCTGCAATTACATTACCCGAAATTGCGGCAGGTGAATACGAATACAGCGTAACCGTCAAAAAAGGCGGCGAGGTAAAAGCGGAAGAAGAGATTAAAATAACTGTTTTTAATAAGATAAATTATGCTGCGAAAGAAAAAATAGAAAGTGACTTCTTTACTTTCAATTCTGCGTTTTTAAATGTATCTTATGACAGTGCTTTCAATGCTTTGAAGGCTGTAAAAGTTTTGGGTATAGACACGGCGGAAGCGGCGTCGGTATATTTTGACTATTCGGTCGTAGAAGAAGAAATCGGCAACGGAGCAAACGTAATGAAGTTTAAGTATTACGTCAGCGCGGAGTCTGCTCCGGTTGAAGACGCGGCAAAAAATACTTTTGCCGTGATAGCATTTAAAGAAAGCGAATCTCCCGAGGGAGACATTGTTTTCGAACCTGTTTATGAATATATTCCCTTATATGCGCCTAAAGCCGGCGAGTGGAATAATATGTCCGTATACCTCGGAGAAGGGGTGGAGGCAGACATACTTGCTTTCTGTATGTATCAGGACGAAGAAATAACATCTTATATCAAAGAACTTTATTTTGAAAAAGTGGAATCAGAAAATCTTGCAGACGAGGTACTGGCACAGTTCTGGATGGGAGAAGATGCCTTAGTGTCATACGATTCCGAATCTTCTGCGCTGAAAATAGTAAAGAGCGGCGACATTGCTAAGGCGGCTCTTCCTGTAGAATTTGTAAAATCTCTTTATGAAGGCGGCGCACAGTATATCAAGTTTGATATAAAAGCGAGCGGCGCTTGGGTAAGTTTCTATGTTTCCGACGTTCTATCGGGAGAAATAAGCGGACTGTATAAGAGTTATGATGTGACATCGGCGGAACAGTATAAAACAATTGTTCTTAACCTTAACGATCTTCTTGATACAAACTTAGACGCGAGATATTTTGTTCTTACCTTTGCCGATTGCGATGAAATATTAGTATCGTCAATCGCAGGCGCAGAGCAGTACGAATATGACGCGTTTATCAAAGATTATTTTGATAATATAGACTATGCTGCTACCGATGCCGAATGGGTAGTAACTTTAAGCGGAAGGCTTAATAAGACTTTTGACGAAACCGAGTCGGCGGTAAAAGTAACCGTCGTTGCGGAAGGGCTCGGTGCGGCGGAACTTGAGAGTACGCACAATCACGTATATATGACGGACGCGTCTTTGAGAGAGGCATATTCAATTCTCGGATACAGATATATTAAGTTCAGTTATAAAGTAAACGATGCGTTTATGACGCTCGGGAAATTCAGAATATACTCGGATAAAGAATTAGGCGCGGGTTCAGTATTCTCACAGGTAGAAGTAGAGGCGGCGGGCCAGTGGTATACCTATTATATTGATTTAGAAAGGCTTTTCCGCTTGTCGGGATCAAAGAATGAATTTGTATTTATAATATCCGGAGATCAGGGCTCGGAATTCTATTTCAAGGATTTTGTATTTACGACGGAAGAAGAATATCTTGAAAACGCGCCCGAAGAAAACCTTGACGATATTTTCGGCGAACTTAACTGTTCTAACTGGGCGGTTGCAGACGGCGCCAACAGAAGCGCTGCTTATGACCCTGTCGAAGGAGCATACGCCGTACATTCCAAGAACACTATGGCTATAAATTCGAGACAAGGCGTTGTATCTTATGACGTTTCATCAATAAAAGAGGCTTATGAAGATGGTGCGGCGGCTTTGAGTTTTTGGGTAAAAGCAGGAAGTATGCCTGTAAGTGCCATTTCTCCTACAGAAGGTTGCGGAATAAGAGTATTCGGTAAAGTAAACGCCGGACTCGACGAAGTTGCCATTGTCGAAGGTAACGACGGAATATACCTCGAAGGCGATATGGTGTTTAACGAAACCGATGTCTATAAACAGTATGTTATAGATTTAGGAACATTGTTCAGCATGGGAGAGGATATAAACTATCTCGGAATAGTAGTTCATAACTCAAGCGGTTCTTATATGTATTTCAAAGATGCGGCATATATGACCGCGGAAGAATATCTCGATTATGCCGCAGAGCATCCCGAGAACAAAGATCTGTTCGGAGAAAAAATGAGCGCTAAATGGGCGTTTTCATGGTCTAATCAGGTTGTTCCGTCTTATGACAAAACTGAAAACGCGATGAAGTTTGCGGCTACCGAAAATCAGGGAATAGCAGGAAGATACGCAGTTGTTTATTTGGATATAAGTTCTATAAAATCTGCTTACGACAGCGGTTTTACAAAAATGACCTTTGAAGTAAAAGCAGATGAAACCAACTTAGCGCTTACCGAAAGTTTCAGAATATTCGGAAAGGTGAAAAAAGGTTTTGACGAAGGCGCCATACAGAATGGAACAAAAGGAATATACCAATATAAAGATGTGCTTTCGAGCGAACTTAATTCAAGCGGTTACACTACTGTGGAAATAGACCTTGCGGCATTCTTTGCCCTTGACGATACGGCAGTATCTGAAGACCCCGCGAATGAGATAAATTATCTCGGGTTTGTAATTCCTAACGGAACTGTCTGGATGAAGAACGCAAGTTTTGTAAAAGCATAAAATAATAAACTTTTTATCGCAGAAGAAATCTTAGACCGTTAAATTAAATCATTTAATTTTCTGTAAATTTAATATTAAAATTAATGGTTAAAGTTTTTTCTGCGATAAAGAAATTAAAAAAATAAAAAATTAAAAATTTTACGGAGGGAATAATGAAAAAATATTTTAGTCCCGCGCTCGAAATAACGGGCACGGTCGGAGAAATACTCATGACATCGCCTGCAAACATCTACACCGACGGCGGTATTCATGACACTGTTTACGGAGACATATTCGATTGAGGGGGAAAAGAAAATGAACGGAATTATTAGAAAGAACAGATTATATATTGCCGTACTCGCGGCAATAGCGGCTATTGCGCTGAGTTTGGGTTTTTTTACCGTAAGTCCCGTTGTAAGGGCGGCGACTACGATTGAAAGTGCGAACATTTACATGACCGAAGGGGCAAGCGTCAGGCTTGATTCGACCGATCCCGGAATACGTTTTACGTCATATATATCGCGTGCGGACTATGACGCTCTTATTGCAGAATACGGCGCCGGTAATGTTGAAGTGGGTACGATTATAATTCCCGCCGACAGTGCAGAAAGCGAGGCGATAACCTTTGAAAATCTCGAAGGGAAAACTTATATCAGAGGCGCAGCCAAATCATTGGTTGAAGACGGAGACAGCGGTGAACTTCTGAGATTCAACATTGCGGTAAATTTAAATGAGA
>CALWBJ010000101.1 GCA_944376035.1 uncultured Clostridia bacterium
CTTTCCGACAAAGCCGTTTCGGACTTTTTTTTCGAATTGCAGAAAGTTTACCGCGAACGGCATAGAATCTACGGCTTTTTACGCTTTATCGAAACCGAAAGCGGAGTGCTTTATGCGCCCTATTCCCCCGATAACGATATTACCGCACTTATTGGTCCGCATTTTTTAAGCAGGCTCGCCTGCCCCTTTGTCATACACGATATAAAGCGCGGAACAGTAACAATTTCCGACGGTAAAAATATTAAAACCGTAAACACAGACCTTGTCGCCGAAATAAACCTTTCGGAAAACGAAAAAGTATTTCAGTCGCTTTTTAAAAGTTATTACCGCGAAATTTCCATAAAAGAGAGAAAAAACAAAAGACTTCAGGATAACTGCATGCCTCTCCGGTACCGAAAATTCATGACCGAAACTTATGAGGACTGATTTTACTCATTTTTAACGTTTCTTATTTGTAAAATACTCAGCGCCGCGGCAAAATTGCCGCGGCGCTGATATTATTATAATCACTATTTAAAATCAATATTAAAGTATCGCTTTTATTTTACCGTATAAAATCCGCTTATATCAGAATTTTTTTACGTCGGTATTTTTATATAAGGTAAATTTTATGTCGTAGCCGTTGGTGTTAAAAGTTTCGCTTTCGGATACGCATTTGAAATTCGGAAGTTTGTCGAGATTTTCATAAAAAACTTCCGCCCCGCCGTCGGCGTCCACTTTGGTTACGTAAACTTCGCTGCAATATGGAAGCATGGTCTTATAAAACATCGCACCGCCGATAACGAATACGTCGTCGGGATTATATTTATCGAGTTCGCTTTTCAGTTCGTCCATACTGAAAACCACTGTGCAATCGTCCCTCTTTTCGCCCTCGGGAAAAAGTACGATGTTCGTTCTGTTTTTAAGCGGTTTGCCGTTCGGAAAGGATTTTAAAGTATTACTTCCCATTACCACTACTTTATTGAGCGTGGTTTCTCTGAAAAATTTCATATCTAGCGGAAGTTCGAATAAAAGTCCGTTCTTTTTACCTATTCCCCAATTTTTATCTACCGCAACTATCGCTTTCATTATACCGCCACCTCGAATTTTTCTTTTATATCGTTATATTGATAATTTTCCAGTTTAAAGTCGTCCACCGTGAATTTATAAAAGTCCTTTATATCGGGATTCATTATGAATTTTGGCGCTTCAAACTGCGGATTTAAAATCATTTTCTTTATTACGGGAATATGCCTGTCGTATAAATGCGCGTCGGCTATTACGTGTACGAGTTCTCCCGCAACAAGCCCCGAAACTTGCGCGAACATGTGCATTAAAACCGCGTACTGTACCACGTTCCAGTTGTTTGCCACCGCTACGTCGTTTGAACGCTGATTGAGTATTCCGTTAAGCACGTTTCCGCTCACGTTGAACGTCATGGAATAAGCGCACGGATAAAGGTTCATTTCGTGAAGATCGGCAAAAGTATAAATATTTGTCATTATCCGCCGTGAAGAAGGATTGTTCTTCAAATCGAAAAGCACTCTGTCCACCTGGTCGAACTCGCCCTCTTTATATTTATGCTTTATCCCGAGTTGATAGCCGTATGCTTTACCTATGCTCCCGTTCTCGTCTGCCCACGAATCCCATATATGACTGTTAAGGTCATGGATATTATTGGATTTTTTCTGCCATATCCATAAAATTTCGTCGATAGCGGACTTAAATGCCGTGCGGCGCAAAGTCAGTATGGGAAATTCTTTTTGTAAATCATATCTGTTGACTATGCAGAATTTTTTGACCGTATGCGCGCTCGTTCCGTCCGCCCAGTGCGGACGGACGGGCAGATCCTTATCCGAAAATCCGTTCTCTATTATGTCCGTGCAGTTTTCTATAAAAATCCTGTCCGCTAAACTCATTTTATTCTCCTTTGTTTTTTAAGAGTACATCTTTTTTAATACTAATCGCTTTGTATGTCTATATTTTAACTTTTAATTTTAATTTTAACTTCTATATCTATCTTAACTTATCAGAAAGCGTCCTTACTGATTTTTTTCCACCTTTTCGCTATAAACCTTAAAACTATACGTTCAGGCGCCAACTTCATCACAAAATACAAAAATTTATTGAAAAACCCGGGGATATATTTTATCTTGTTCTTCTTTACCGCTTTCAAAGACTTTTCCGCAACGAATTCGGGAGTCTTTGCAGAAAGTCTGCCCCATAATTTCTGGTCTTTTATCTCTTTTATAATGTCGGGGCGGGTGAATACGCCTCCCGGCATAACGACCGTTACCTTTACTTTTTCTTTTTTAAGTTCGTAATGAAGTGAAGTAAAGAAATTTATAAGCATTGCCTTCGTTGCGCTGTAAAGGGCAAAATACGGCATGGGGGTCGCGCCCGACATACTGCTGATAGTTATAACTTCGGTTTGTTCCGATCGCCTTTTTAAAAGCGCGTGCGTGAGAGTTACGGTCGCCTCAGCGTTGACGCGTATCTGAAAAAGCACCTTTTCGGGCGTATATTCCATAAACGCTTTCTGTATGTCAACTCCTGCCACGTTTATTATTCTTTCAAATTTTATCCCGTTTTTATCGATATAATCAAGCATGTCCGCGCGACTTTTTTCATCCGTCAAATCAGAGGCAAAATATTGTATGATTATATCGGGATAAGATCGGATAAGTTCCTCTTTTAAAGATTTAAGCCTGTCCTCGCTCCTTCCCGTGATAAATAAGTTATATCCTCTTTTTGCAGACGATATAGAGAACGCTCTGCCTATTCCGCCCGTCGCGCCGCTTATAAATGTATAATCGCTCATATTTTCAATTAAGCAAAAATTCATCTTTCCGTATTAAAAATAAATACGGAAAAAGTATCCGACGTATAAAATTATCATATTCTTTTAAACCGCCGAAAAATATCTTTATTTTGCAGTAAGCACTTTGCTCGATACGCCGCTTATCATGCCGAGTTTTCCCGAAAGGCTGTTTATAAGTTCCTGCGGCGCGTCCATGACAAGACTTATAACCGACAGGTTGCGCTGTTTATACGGTATTCCCAACCTGCCGATTATATAATCCCTGAATTCGTGTATTGTGGCGTTTACCTTTTCCACCGCGTCAAAATCGTTTACCATGATAGCGACGACGGCAATTTTGTTATCAGAAGTTTTTTCCATACTTTATCTCCGCGTTAGTTTTTAAGTTGTTACATTTATTATAATCTTAATTATATTTTACCACACCTATTAAAATTTAGCAATAAAATTGTCCTTTTTTAACCGCGGCTTTTAACTTTTCTATTGCCTTTTTCTCTATACGGGATATATAAGAGCGGGATATTTTGAGAAATTTCGCCACTTCGCGCTGAGCGTAATTTCTCTCGCATTTAAGTCCGTACCTTAAACAGATTACCGTATATTCTCTCGGCGAAAGCACGCTTTTTATGAAAGAAAGAAATTTCTCGCGCTCTATACTGTTTTCAACTTTGGAAAATACTTCGTCGTCCTTTTCGCAAAGAAGGTCCATGAGTGTAAGTTCGTTGCCGTCCTTATCCGCGCCGATGGGGTCTGAAAGCGATACGTCGTTTTTATATTTTTTATTGGACCTTAAAAGCATAAGTATTTCGTTTTCTATACACCTTGCCGTGTATGTCGCAAGTTGCGTGCCTTTGCCCGTTTCGTATGTATTTATCGCTTTTATAAGTCCGATGCTTCCGACAGATATCAAATCGTCGGTTTCCGCCGCGCCGTTATACTTCTTTACAACGTGCGCCACAAGCCGCATGTTATGATTTAAGAGTTTGTCTTTCGCAGCCTTGTCGCCCTGTTTCATAAGTCTCAGACACTCCGCCTCTTCCTCGGGCGAAAGCGGCTTCGGGAACGAACTTCCTCCCATTACCGTGCCCGCGAAGAAAGTTATTTTGCCTATAAGATACAATAAACCTTCCAAAAACATCATACCGATATATACCTCTTTTTTTGTTCGATATTTTAACTATATGCCGATATTTTTCCGTATAGTATCGCATGCAAGTCCCCTTTTTCTCTTTTAAAAATATTTTTTATGGGCAACGTCTTTGCGGTCATAAAGCACTTTACTTTCTGTTTTTATAGGTTACAATAATCTCGGCGTTTGGGAAAAATAAAATTAAGGGGGAACAATAATTTTAAGTCTTTTTTCTATTTGAACGATTTTAATTTTTATAAAAGGCTGTATCAATACGAAAATCCGGACGACGGTTTTGTTCGCCCTTAAAAGCAGGTGAATAATGAGTTATCTGGATTTGAAGGGTTTTATCGAAGTTTACAGTTTGCCTACAATAATTATTTCCGCTATCGTTGCGCTAATAAGTTTTGTCATTGACAAAATAATATTTAAAAAACTTTCCGCAAGCGTTAAAAGTTATGTTCCTTTCATAGCGGGAATCTTGCTTTACTCGCTCTATGCAATTATATTTGCGGGCGGTATAAAAGCATTCGGGTACGAAACGGTATCCGCCGGCGCGATATGCGGGTCGGTTTCATGCGTAATATATGCCGCGGCAAAAAGGATTTTCAGCGGAAAAGCCACGGCAATCAGCGAAATCACACTGGTTATTGAGGGGATTTTGCACTATTATGTTTCTGACTCGGCGCTGAATATTACCGCGCTTGCCGTCGAAAACATACTCTGCGAACAACTCGAAAATAATTCGATGGATCAATGCGAACTGATAGCAAAAGTTGCGGAAACAATAAAGGAAAACTCAGATAAAGCCCTTACCGACGGTGAATATGAAGCGGCGGCAAATCTTGCGATTGCCGCAGTCGAAAAACTGAGATCGGAAAAAGGTATTATTCGCAAGCAGAAATAAAAACTTTTTTGAATTTTAAAAAAGTTCCGGCGGCGAAGCAAACGCTTCGCCGCCGGTTTTTCTCTATCTCATTTTTTACGGCACTATTACGGTATTTTCGCAGTATTAAGGCATTATTATTTATAAATGTTTTATTCAACCGATTTCAACGATTCAGCCATATTTATCCTGTCGAGTTTAAACCTCATAAAGAAGTTTGCGACAAAAGCGAAAAATACAGTTATAGCAAAAGACAAAAGATAACTCCATACCGATATTCTTATGTCAAACGCAAGCATATCCACGCTTATAAATGACATGACGAACATATGCAAAAATATTCCCGCTACAAGACCTATCAACGCGCCTATCACAGAGAGTATTACGTTTTCTCTGAGAACGTACGCGCTCGTTTCTCTGCTGTTGAATCCGAGCACCTTGACTGTG
>CALWBJ010000102.1 GCA_944376035.1 uncultured Clostridia bacterium
GAAGGAAGTGAAGTTCTGGGCGCGGGCGGGTGTAACGTGTGCAAAAAATGCGCTTTTCCCGAACCCTGCCGATTCCCCGATAAAGCAAAAACCTCGGTTGAGGCGTGCGGCATAAACGTGGTGGCGCTCGCAAGAACCGCGGGAATAAATTATACTAACGGCGAAAATACGGTAACCTATTTTTCGGTCGTTTTCATGGAGGAAAATGGACTATAAGGAAGCGGGGCTCGATAAGATTCTCAATTTTAATCAACTCCGTAAACTTTTTGAAAACTATTCAATAACAAGCGGGCTGGACGTTGCGCTTTACGATACCGACGGCAGGGAACAGTTGGCGGTAAGGAATAAGAAAGGTATCTGCGAATGTGCTAAAGATTATTTTTCCTGCGCCCAAAGCGTAGCCGAAAGCGGCAGGAAAGCCTCTGAACTCGGCTCGGCGTATATTTACGAAACGCCGTGCGGTCTTATCATGTGCGTTACTCCGTTTGTTTTTGAAGAGCAGACCATAGGTTACATCACCACAGGTCCTGTGGTGTTATGGGAAAAAGACGAGTTTTTTATAGAAGAATTCAGAAAAAACTGTGAAAAATTTTCGTTTGATCCGAAAAAAAATGATTTTGACATATCTTCTATTCCGCAGATTGACTGCAAAATAATGACAAGCGCCGCGGAAACGCTTACCGTACTTGTAAATTACCTCGCAAGCGAGGAGAAAAAATATATCAAACAGCGGCTGGAAATTTCCAAACTCAACGTCGAGCGAATAAAAATCGCCAAAGAAATGGAAATAATGAAATCTCAGCCGCGTTACAATAAATATCCCATCGAACTTGAAAAAGAACTTATAACCTACGTTCAGATGGGTGATAAAAATCAGGCAAAACTAATCATTAACAGATTTTTGAGCGAAATATTCTCTTATGCCAGCGGCGACCTTGAAATAGTCAAGGCAAAACTTTATGAGTTCACGGCGTTTTTGTCCAGAAGCGCGGTTGAGGCGGGAGCGCCCATATCTTCGCTTACGGCGGTAATAAAGAAAAATTCCAAAATGCTTTTGGAAAATTCGGACTTTTCTTCACTTTGCCGCGAAACGGTAGAAATTCTGGACGGTTTTTTAGACGCGGTATATAAGGTAAAAAGCAAAAAAAGCGCGGGCAAACATCTTTATAACGCTATTCAATATATAAATTCGCATTATTTTGAGGAAATCAACCTCGAAACGCTCGCCGGAAAAATCTTTGTAAGCCCTTATTATTTAAGTCACCTTTTCCGCGCGGAAATGGGCGTAACTTTCAGCGATTATCTTAATAAAATCCGTATAAGCCGCGCGAAAGAACTGCTCATGGAAGGTCGTTCGGTCGAGGACGTGGCAGAAAGAACGGGATTCAACGACGGAAATTATTTCATCAAAATTTTTAAAAAATACGTCGGACTTACGCCTTCCAAATACAGAAAAATGGTTCTTAACTCTCCTTAATTTTTGCATGGTTTAAGTAATATCATTTTGTATTGAAATACTCAGATTTTATAATTATTTCAGATTAAAAAAATTTTTTACGGCGTATCGGTAGTTTGATATTATCATTATTCAGGTATTTTTGTTTTATATCAAACTTAATTATTTATAATATAGAATTGTTTACAATTCAGAAAAAGGGTAAAAAATATATGATGACAGAAAAAGAAAACTACATGCGGGCGGCGCGTTTTGAAACTCCCGATTATATTCCCATGAATTTTGTGATAAACGATTCCTGTTATGCTCTTTATGACCAGGAAATGCTTTTTGACCTTATGGAAGAGCATAAATTTCTGTTTCCGGATTTTAAGCGTCCGAAAGTACCATATAAGCCCGATTACGCGCTCGTAGCGAGAAAAGACGAGCCTTATACCGACGATTTCGGGTGTCTTTGGAAGACGTCTGAAAACGGTGTGACGGGCACGGTTGTTAAACATCCGCTATCAGACTTAAATGCTTTTAATACATACCGTGCGCCCGATCCCGAAAAGTGCATGGGCATAGGTAAAATTGACTGGAACGCCGAAAAGGAGCGCATAGAGGCGGATATAAAACAAGGTAAGCTTATTATCAGAGGATTACGACACGGACACACATTCTTACAACTTTCCGACCTTTGCGGTTACGAAAATCTGCTCTATTCTATGTTTGACGACGAACCCGTGCTTTGGAAAATAATCGACATGGTTGAAAGTTTTAATTCTGCAATTTTGAGTAAATATGCTTCTTTCGGAGTGGACGTAATGACCATTGCCGAGGATCTCGGAATGCAGAACGGCCCCATGATTTCACCCGAATACTTTGTAAAATATATTAAACCGTCCTATAAAAGGCTTATTGAGATTGCACGGAAAGGGAGCACCCTTATTCACATGCACTCGGACGGAGATATACGCACTCTTGTAGACGATTTGTTCGATTCGGGGGTGGATATAATAAATCTTCAAGACAGGGTGAACGGAGTTGACTGGATAAAACAAAAACTCGCAGGTAAGTACTGCATAGAACTCGATATCGACCGCCAGTTCGTTACGGCAAAAGGCACTCCCGCGCAGATAGACGAGATGATAAAAGAAGAAGTCAAATCTCTTTCGACTAAACAGGGCGGGCTTATGATGATTTACGGCCTGTACGGCGGGCTCCCTTACGAAAATATTAAAGCGACTATGGACGCTATGGAAAAATACGCATTTTACTATTGATATTATTTTAATTTTTTTAAGTAATCGGTTACGGTAGAGACATGAAAATATAATTAAAAGCGATTGTTTTTTAATTATATGACCGTATTTGTTTTTAAGATTTAACAGCATATTAAAATTTACAGAAGTAAAATAATAAAAAGCGACGGAATATTTTTCAGCAATAAATAAAATTTTTCGTCGCTTTTATTTTTTTAAAAATTATGTTATAATTCACTTAATTATATAAAATATAAAATCAGAGAGTTTAACAATCAAAAATTATAATTTAATTTTCATAATAAGCGAGGGATTAAAGATGATCTTGGCAATAGGTGAAATTCTTGCCGATATGATAGGCGAAGAGGAGAGCGGAAAGACCCCCGAATATAAAATGTTCTGCGGCGGAGCGCCTTTCAATGTTGCGGTAAACGCCTTGCAGTCGGGCGCGGAAGTCGGTTTTATCGGGAGAGTGGGAAAAGACCCCGTGGGGAAATTTCTGAAATCGTTTGCAGGCAAAGTCGGGTTTGATTATCTCGATATTCAGACCGACCCTTTAAGGAATACCACGCTCGCGTTCGTAACCCTTACCGACGGGGAAAGGGACTTTGCATTTTTCCGCCACGACACGGCAGATTATAATATAGACCCTTCGGGTATTGATTTAAGCGCGTTTGACGGTCTTAATATAGTGCATCTCGGTTCACTCATGCTTTCGGAAGAAAACGGAAGAAAACTGGCGGACGAGTTAATATCGAAAACGCGCGCGGCGGGAAAAATTCTGAGTTTTGACATGAATTTCCGTATGGATTTGTATGACAGCAAAGAAAGCGCGGTAAAAGCATACGAAAAATATGTGGAAGAGGCTGATATCCTTAAATTTTCCGATGACGAAATATTGATTTATACGGGCGAAGAAAATCTCGAACGAGCGATAAAAGCCGTTTATAAAAAGTTTAGACTGCTCGTGGTTACGCTCGGTAGCAAGGGGAGTATATATTTTTATAATGACATTTCGGGAATCGTGCCTACCGAAAAGGTCAAGCCCATTGACACCACCGGCGCGGGAGACGCTTTTTTCGGCTGTTTACTCGCGAATATAGAAGGTAAAGAACTTAATCGGGAAAATATAGAAAATGCCATGGAACTTGCTAACGCGTGCGGCGCGCGTGCAACCCTTTTCAAAGGCGCTGTAAAACTGTGAATGAAAAATCCGGTCTGAAAATTAATGTATAAAAAGCGGTCAAATGATGGGAAATATTGAATTGGAAGACGGGTTTTAATAAATATTTATAAAAATAATAAAAATACAAGAGTTAAATAATCAAAAAAACAAGTCACTTGAAAAATGGGACTTGTTTTTATATAATAAGTTATCTTGAAGTTATTTCAATTATCAATAAAATTTTCTTCTTCAAATTTTTTTCTGTCAAAAATCGCGCGTTCCCCTAATACCAATACAGGGACAAGCAACATTTCCTGTAACTTATTATAAATTTTTTTACTGATCTGTTCTGAACTTTCGCAAAGATTGCCCGAATCATCTGTATATTCGAATTTCAAAGTATAAATATTATAGCGTGTTACGGCTCCGTTATTATTTTCGGTATTTATTTTAACATAAACATATATAAAAATCAATTTAATATTAAATGTAATAAAAAATTCAACTCTAAAAAGACAGCCGATATATAAATATACCGACTGTCTTTAAATATTATATTGTATTTTACTTTTGTCTATTAAAATATTTAGTATTTATAGATATTTAAGTGAGATAAATAAAATTATATTTACACATATGAAAAAGTAAAAAAACTTTTTATACTTGCCCTCGTCTCCAAAAGAAAGTAGCATAATCAGATGTGAGACAAGTTGCGGCCGATGACGGGTTTGAGAGTAAATCGCTCGGTATATCCGTTCCGCTGGTATCAATAATTATCGAGCATCTCCACCAACCTTCAGGATTCTCAAAGGTTACTTTCGTTAAATTGGTGCACTCTGAAAACGCCTCTTTATCAATCATGACAACGCTCTGAGGTATAAATATTTCTGTAAGACTTTCGCAAAACATGAATGCAGAAGACTTGATTTTAGTAACGTTGTCCGGAATACTTATAGTCGTAAGAGAGGTACAGTTCGCAAAAGAGTAATTGCCAATTTCGGTAACGCTATCGGGGATTATGATATCCGTAAGCGATTTACAGTTGCTGAAAGCATAACTTCCTATACTTGTTATACCTGTCGGAAGAGTAACGCTTTTAAGAGATGAGACGTTCTGAAATGCTCCGTAAAGAATATTTCCGCCTGTTACGGTTATGTTTTTCAAAGCAGAAGGAATGTAATAACTGATGCTGATTGTTTTATCAGGAGTTGAGTAGTAAGTCTGTTTTGTCAGAACTGCGTTTTCGTAATAATTTTTTCCGAACAGGTAACCCAGAGGATACTGATTGTCGCTGTCGGCAGTTTTTATGCAGTCTCCTACAAAAGGTAATGTAAGGCTTTCAAGTGATGAACACCCAGCGAAGATATTACTGTCTATATCAGAAACGCTATCCGGTATACTTATTCTGGTAAGCGAAATACAGTTGCCAAAGGCGCCGTAACCGATTTTGCCTACACATGCGGGAATTGATATTTCAGTAATTTTTTCACAATTATAGAAAGCATACTGGTTAATATCATAGTTTTCACCGTTAAATTTATCCGGTAAAGTTACCTCGGCAGAATCACCTTCATAGTTTATAAGCGACGAAACTGTCTGATCGGAATAGAATATAAATCCGTCGTCGGTAACAAAAATATCGTCGTCTTCATCAGTTGACGAACATATTTTGAAAGCGTAATACGCGACGCCGCCATACTCGGAAGAACCTTTAACTATATCAAGAGAAGACAGGTTGTATACTACGGCTAATTTCATACAGTCTTTGAAAGCAGAACTTTCTATGCCGGTTACGTTTTCGGGGATGGTGACAGTCATAAGAGAAGCGCATCCTTCGAACGCGGCGAATCCGATATTGGTTAAACAGTCGGGCAGGTTAACAGTACTTAAAAAAGAGCAACCGTCGAATGTGCGGCTTTGTATTACTGTCTCTTCCGTGAGAGTAACGGTTTTAAGTGAAGAGGGAACGCAATCGGGGTTTTGATCAAATCTCTCGGCTCCGAAAATATACCCGAAAGGTAAGAAATCGGTATTATCCCTGTCCGGACCTGTAAAAGGCAATGTCAAATCAGTAAGTGAAATACATTCGGAAAACGCTCCGAGTTCAATCGAAACGACGTAATCGGGAACAGTGATTTCAGATACGGAATTATCGATAATACCCGTAATGGTACAATCTGTTTTTGTTGAAGTAAATTCAAAGTTACTCATTTCCGCACTTATCCCCCAAGTGGCTGTCAGATTAACGTCGTCCGAAGTAGCGGTTAAAGTGTACGTTAACGAATCTGTTAAAAAAGTGGTTTGATCATACCAGCCCAGCCAGTTATAACCCAGATTAGTGTCGGCGGTTACCGAAATTTCATCGCCCGTTTTGTATTTACCGTCGACAGCAGTAGTTGATCCTGCTTCGCTTATATTTCGTGTAACAGTAATTTTGCTCCACTTTGCAGTACATGTCAGATTTCTGGACGGCATACTGAAAGAGTATACATATTCGTCCGATAAAAGATAATCTTCATCGTCATACCAACCGGAGAAGATATAGCCGTTATTACTTTCCGCAGTGAGGCTTACCCGGTCTCCGGCCGTTACTTTTTCTTCTGTATAAACGCTAATTGTTCCTGCCGTGGGATCGTTTAAGGAAGTAGTCAGGGTGTAATAGGTCCATTTAGCGGTATAACTCACTCCGAAATTCATTTTAAAAGTGTAACTTTGATCCAATGTAACAAGTTGATCGTTTTGATCGTACCATCCGAGCCATGTATACCCTGTATTGGTGTGGGCGGTAATAGTAACTTCGCTTTCGTACGGGTGTTTGCCGGCGCCTGTTACGTTTCCGGCACTATTGTCATTTTTATTCAGTTCAACGTCATAAAGATTTGCTTCCCATTTGGCAGTCAAAGTCATGTTGATATCATACGTCCACGCATAAATACTGTGGCCGTCAGAATCTGTAAGTTTTGTTCCTTCGTCGTACCAGCCGTTAAATGTATATCCTTCGCGTTCGGGAACGGGTAATTTATACTGAGAGTCAAAGGTAACGGTAAATTCTTTCTGTGTGAGTTCCTCTCCGCCGTTTTTATCTAACGTTAATTTATAATCTTTTGCAGTTTTATCGGCATATAGAGAGAACGGTCCGAGAACTGTCGCTTGGGTAAATACCTCTCCGTTTTCGGTTTTCCATCCGTTAAATTTATAGCCTTTTATTGAGGGCGTGAAATCTGTCGTGAATACAGAGCCTGTATATACGTTTTCGGTCTTAATCAATTCATTTCCGTCGTAATAAGCAGCGCTTGTCAAATAACTTCTGTGAACGGTAAGCTGATAGGTATTTACCTGCGTACCGTCCTTCGAAGTAACCACTATATAAAAAATGTTATTTCCGTTTTCGAGAGTTCCCGACTGACCGGCTGCAATCTTGGTGGGGATTTCTATCTGTCCGAGTTTATCGTAATATAATTTCCAGGTGCTGTCTCCGCTGCAAACGACTTTTGACGATAGTGAAATGCTGTCGGTAGCGGGGTCGGAGAACATAAATATATTACGACCGTCTATACTGGCGCCTTCCACGCTAACTATTATTCCGGACTTCTCTTCCCACACGGCATAAAGGGTTATGTTTGCCGTAACTCTGTCAGAGTCAAACAACCACAGTTCGGACCCGCTTCTGTCTTTTGCCCAGCCGGAAAAGTTAAAATTATTTTTTTCGGGAAACTCGGGAGCCGTCAGTAATGTGCCGGAGGGTATGTTGCTCTGTGTAATTATTGTCTGCTCGTTTTTAAACTTGCCTCCGTTTGCGTCATATGTAACGGTATATTTTTGACTTGTTTCGATATTTTCGGATGGCGTTTTGCCTTCTTTGCAGAAAACCGTATAATGGCCCATGATATCGAGGGAAAGAACTCCGTTTTTTACGGTGCCGCTTGCAAATGCTGTCTGTCCGTTTGAACTTCCGGTATAAAGAATTATATCGGTACCTGTGATTTCAAGTGAGCCTGTGTCGCCGCTCTCATCACTCCAAGTTGTTCCGTCAAGATTTATGTATTGTGATTTATCGAGAGTACTATTTTCATATAAATAATATGTTCCGTCTGTACCTGTTTCACCGCTGCCGCCACCGCATGCCGTAAAGCAAAATACAAAAGCGACAACCATAATCAAGGTTGCCGATACCCACAACAGTTTCCTTTTCATTTTGACCTCCCGCAAAATAAAAAAATTTAAATTTTCAACTTGTTTTTTATAAATAATTTTTTGATTTTATCTTTATGCCTGATTCGGTTATAGTATAGCACAATCCCATATATATGGCAATAATTATAAAATTAAAACAAAAATAATTTTTATATTTTTAATTTGAATTGTTTTTAATCAGATATATATAAGTTTATTATATAACCTATATAAATATATTTCTGTTTTCTATTCAGTATTCAGTGCAGTTAAATAACGGAATTTATTCTGAGTGAATCAATTGCGGGGAAATTATCGTAAATTTTTTTAATGTTTTAAAATCCTGATTGATTTTTATTCTTAAATCGACACTTTGCAGCACTGTTTGTTGTTCATTTTTTTTATTTTTTGTTTTAGAATAGGGGCATAATAAAAAATAAAAATTGTTCGGGAGGACAAAAAAATGAACACAGACAAAATTTACGCACAGTCAATAGCAAACGAATATTCCGAAAAATCGACTTCCAAAGTATTGGCTTTAAAGAAACTCGACAGGCGCGCGAAATTGCCGGCAAATATTTTTGCCTATACTTTCGGGATTATATTTTCCCTTATATTAGGTACTGGTATGTGTCTTGCTATGAATATAATAGGAAACGGCTCGACAGGAATGTTTATTTTTGGTATAATATTGGGGATAGCAGGTATTGCCGGGGTATCTGTAAATTATCCGTTATACAGAAAATTGCTGAAAAACGGCAAAGAAAAATATGCGTCCGATATACTGCAACTCGCAAAGGAAATTGAAGAACAGGGAGAATAAAGATTATGGCGGGCAAACTGAATAAACATGAAAGCAAATATTTCAATACCGCCCGCCTTATGAACCAGGCGTTGATTCAACTTATCGGCAAAAAGGAATACTCTTTCATTACCGTTAAGGATTTATGTAATAAAGCAGGGGTCAACCGTTCGACTTTTTATCTTCATTATGAGACAATGGACGATCTTCTCGGCGAGACCCTCGCTTATACGTCAAAACAATTCAAAGAAAAGTTTTACGGGCAGGGGAGTAACGGCGAAATAAATAATCTTAATCCTTTGGACGACATGTTGCTTATAAGCCCGAAATACCTTTATCCGTATCTTAACTATCTTAGGGAAAATCAGAAACTTTACTTGGCGGCTATGGAAAACATAGATATTTTTAAGGCAGACGAGTATACGGATAACGCGCTTAAAGAAATAATTTTTCCAATACTTGAAAAATATAGAGTGGATGAAAGCGAAAAAAAGTACATGCTTGCATATTATATAAGCGGAACTCATGCAGTAGTTTCTGAATGGGTGAAAAACGGCTGTAAGGAAGATAACGAGTTTATTTATAAACTTTTATTAAAGTTAATTTTCAACGGCAAAATCGAGTCCGAAAAATAATTTTCCCATAAACGGATATTGTTTTTTATATATTTTCTATTGAAAGTATATAATGTTGTTGTTATAATTACATTGTACAATTTACTTTGCCCATGTATAACGTTATGGCAAAACGGTATATAGAAAGATAATTTGCTCTGAGTTATTTTTCAATGGGACATATTCAACGCCAAAAATATCAAATAGTATGTGAAGTTGTACAAAGTAACATTATGAAAGAGCATTTTAAGCAACTGAAAAGTTTTAATTGGCGATTATTTGCGGCTTTATGTGCATTGGCACTTATTCCTGCAATTTATCAAACAATTAAAACTTTTATTATTTCATCTAACAATCAAAGTGCGGTGTTCGATATTATCGGTCAAATGGAATGGTTTGATTTAATCAACGAAACGCTACAAGCATTTTTAATCGTTCCGCTTTATTCCGTACTCAATAAAATTCTTAAAACCGACAGTGAGAATTTTGCTAAAAATACATTTAAAACGGGGTTATTGGCTTTTACATTTTACGCCTTGTTTTCAATAGCCGTGTTGATTTACGGCATTGTCTTAATAAGAGCAATGAATTCAGATGAAATTGATATAATTACAACAAATACTTATCTTCAACTTGAAACGATTGCGTTTATGGTCGGAATAATCGTTCGTTTTATGAACGTCGTATTCGTAGTTGTGGGTAAAGACAAAAATGTTTATATATTTTTAGCGATACAGACGGCTCTTTCTTTGATAACAGACTTCATTTTGATACCTAATCTAGGTATATACGGTATTGCCGTTTCAAATATAATAGTAAACGCCATTCTTTCGATTTCAGGCTTTTTGTTGCTCTATGTTCAAAAATACGTTAAATTATGTTGGTTTCATAGAAATGATTTGTCTGTCTTAAAAGAATGGTGTAAGGTCGGTGTTTTTTCGGGTTTACAACAATTCATAGATAATTTTATTTATGCGATAATGATTTGCAAAATGGTAAATATGGTTTCGGAGCAAGGGAACTACTGGATAGCAAACAATTTTATATGGGGTTGGCTGCTGATACCTGTTACCGCATTGAGTGAAGTAATCAGGCGCGATTGTAAAGACGGATATTTGCAATTAAAACAATTTAATTATTATTTTATAGCATTCTGCATCATTATTGTCTGGACGGTTACCATTCCACTTTGGACGCCTTTTTTCAGATATGCCGAAAATCTTTCTAACGCAAATGAAATATTTTTAATAACTATAAAACTTGTTCCGTTCTATATTGCATATATAGGTTGCGCAATAGTAGATAACATTTTCATAGGGTTAGGAAAAACAGTATATAATGCAATAAATTCTATGATAATCAATCTGATTTATTACGGAATATTTTTTATACTTTATTTGACGAGTGCGATAACCTTTAATATGGACATTATTATTTTAATGTTCGGTTTCGGTATGGTAGCGCATTTAGCGGTATCACTATGTGAAGAAAAAATTTTATTAATAAAACTCGAAAAAAAGCGGCAACTTTCCGATTTGTCTATGACTTCAAATCTTAATAAATAAATGTATTACCGCCGATAAAGTCAGAGCATATCGGTGTGCAAAACGAGACCCGTCTTTGCGTGTTGCCTAATTTATGTAAACAGCGCAAGTCAGACCAAGGTCTGACTTGCGCTGTTGTTGTCTCGGGGTACTAAATAAAATGCTATTCTTATCGGTCAAACAATAAAACAAAAAAATAACGCTGAACCCGAAACGAATTGGGTCCAGCGTCACGCTGGTGCCGCTGGTCGGACTCGAACCGACACGGTATCGCTACCACTGGATTTTGAGTCCAGCGCGTCTGCCAGTTTCACCACAGCGGCATTTAAATTATTTGTTTTGTCCCTTACACTTGCATTATTATAGTATTTCTGCTAAAATAATTGGTAATAAATCTGTATAAAAGCATTACTGCTTTTTAGAATTTACTTTAAGATAATAACATAATTGACAATATAAATCAAGCGTTCGGAAGGGTTTTATGGAAAAATTAGTGCTTATTGACGGAAACAGTCTTATTAACAGAGCGTTTTACGCTATGCCGCTTTTGATTACCAAAGACGGCACTCCCACAAATGCAGTTTACGGCTTTATGAATATGTTTTTTAAAATGCTCGCTGACCGTAAGCCCGATTACGTCGCGGTCGCGTTTGATGTCAAAGCGCCGACTTTCCGCCATGAAATGTTTAAAGAGTATAAAGGAACGAGAAAACCCATGCCCGACGAACTCCGTCCGCAGATTCCGCTGTTAAAAGAAATTCTTTCGATAATGGGGGTAAAAACTTACGAGAAAGCAGGGGTAGAGGCGGACGACATCATAGGTACGATTGCAAAAAACACTTCCATTCCGACTTTTATTTATACGGGCGACAAGGATTCTTTCCAACTTGTCGACAATGAGACGAGCGTGTGTTTTACAAGGCGTGGAATAACCGAAATCGAACTTTATAACTCGGAAAATTTCAAAGAAAAAACTGGGATAGAACCCCGTCAGATTATAGACTTAAAAGCGCTTATGGGCGATTCTTCCGACAATATTCCGGGAGTTACGGGAGTAGGAGAGAAAACCGCTCTCGAACTTGTAAAAAACTACAAAGATATCGATAATCTTTATGCGCACACCGACGAACTCAAAGGAAAACTTAAAGAGAAGATAGAAAACGGAAAAGAGCAGGCGTATATGTCTAAAACGCTTGCCACAATCGACACCGATTGCGGGATTGAATTCGACGTGGAAAGCATGCGCGTGAAAAAGGCTTTTCCGCAGGCGCTTAAAAAGAAATTTACCGAACTTGAATTTAAAACATTCGTTCAGCGTCCCGAATTATATGAAAGCGAAAATTCGGACGCAGAAAAAAGGTTAAAGTCAGAATCTGTATCCGAAATTTCCGACAAGGTAGAACTTATAAATATAACCGATGTTGAAAAACTTAAAAAAGCGGTTTCGGAAAAAGTTTTGTCGGTAGTTGTCGGTGAAGACAGACTGAATTTTTACGCAGATGGCAAAGAATATAATATACCCGTGAAAAGGACTCTGCTCGACGACGGATTGAACCTTAAAGATGCCATTATGGAATCCGCAAATCTTTTCACGGGCAAAAATAAAATAGTTGTTTTTGATAAAAAAAGCATAAGACATTTTCTTAAAAACACTTGCGGAATAGATTTTACCGCGCCTTGCGAAGACGTGGCTCTTATAAAATATCTTGCAGACTATACGGGCGGAAACGAGAGCCTTAAAGACCTTATCGAAGAGTACGGCGGTGATGTAAATACTCCTGCCGCCTCTCTATATAAATGTTATCTTTCTTTGTCTCAGAAAATGAAAGACGAGAATATGGATAAACTCTATTCAGACATAGAACTTCCGCTTGCCGACGTCCTGTATGACATGGAAACGGCGGGGTTTAAGGTGGATATAAAAAGCCTTAACGAAACGGGTAAAAAGTACGGAGAAATGCTTTCCGAACTCGAAACAAAAATAAAGGAACTCACGGGCGAAAATAGTCTCAATATAAATTCTCCTAAGCAACTCGGTGAACTGTTTTTCGGTAAACTTAAAATAGGCAAAGGCAAAAAGACAAAGAGCGGATATTCGACTTCCGCGGCGATACTTGAAAATTTTGAGGACGCGCATCCCGCCATACCGCTAATACTTCGTTACCGTCAGATACAGAAACTTCAATCGACTTATATAGAGGGCTTTAAACCGCTCATTGAAAAAAATACGGGTCTTATACACACGTCTTTCAATCAGACGGTTACTTCTACGGGCAGACTGTCAAGCAAAGAACCTAACTTGCAGAATATTCCCGTGCGGGAAGAAGAGGGCAGGGAACTAAGAAAATTCTTTGTACCGAAAAGTGAAGACAGGGTGCTTGTCGGAGCGGATTATTCGCAGATAGAACTAAGACTGCTTGCGGCGTTTTCAGGGTGTAAGGGGCTTATACGTGCTTTCGAAGAGGGCGACGACGTACACGCGGCGACCGCGGCAAAAGTATTCGGAGTAGATAAAAGCGAGGTTACTCCGCAGATGCGAAGAAGCGCAAAGGCAGTCAATTTCGGTATAATTTACGGCATAAGCGAGTACGGATTGGCAAAAAATCTTAAAATTTCCAACGCGCAGGCAAGAGATTATATAAAAGCATATTTCAAAGAATATCCCGAAGTAAAAGAGTATATGGATAAAAACGTCGCCTTTGCCAAAGAAAACGGTTATGCGGTAACAATGTTCGGGCGTAGGCGTTATATAAGGGAACTCAGTTCTTCAAATTTCAATCTCCGCAGTTTCGGGGAGAGAGTTGCCATGAATATGCCGCTTCAAGGCAGCAGTGCGGATATAATCAAACTTGCGATGATAAACGTAGCAAGAAGGCTTAAAGAAGAAAATCTCGGCTCGGAACTAATCTTACAGGTTCATGACGAACTTATTATCGACGCTTTTGAAAGCGAAAAGGAAAAGGTCGAAAATATACTGAAATACGAAATGGAAAACGCGGTTGATCTGCCGGTAAAACTTACGGTAGAACCGGGCAGCGGCAAGACCTGGTTTGACGCTAAATAATTATTTACGTTTTCCAAGGTAAAAAATGTCTGAAAGTAACAAATCGGAAAAAAAAGAAAAGACAATAATAAAAAGAATGAAAATTGCAAAAAAGCCTTTTATGATAGCGGTTACCGGCGGTATAGGCAGCGGTAAAAGTACGGTCATGTCCGCAATTAAGGAAAAGGGATATTTTACTTTGTCATGCGATATTGTGGCGAGCGAACTTTACGGGAAAATTTCCGTTCGTCGTAAGTTAAAAAAACTTTTTCCGAGCGCCGTCAGCGGACGAATTTTCCTTAAAGCGGATAAAAAGAAAATTTCGGATATAGTTTTTAATGATAAATCCGCTCTTAAACGGCTGAACGCGCTTATGCATCCGCTTATCATGAAGGAAATCTTCGCGCGCGCAAAAAAAAGCGGGGAAATGTTTGTTTATGTCGAAGTACCCTTGCTTTTTGAAAGTGCGTGGCAGGATTATTTCGATAAAGTGCTTATAGTTATGAGAGATGACGAAGAAAGGATAAAAAGCGTAATGAGCCGTTCGACTCTTACGAGAGAAGAAGTACTTGTAAGAATAAGTAACCAGACCGACTATCTTAAACTTGATAAAAGCAGTTATGAGGTAATCCTTAACGACGGAACGGAAAGCGTACTTAAAAAAAAGGCGGAAGAGTTTTGTTTAAAGACCGAGGCGGAGTTATCGGACGCTCGGTAGATTTTATTAAACCCGGAAAGTCAATTAAAAACGAACGAAAGGGTTAAATAAAGATATAATAAATAAGTTCTGATTTCAGTAATAAATCAAATTTCGGTAATAAACCAATAATAAATTAAACTGCACTGCGCGCGGGGAAATATTCCCCGCGCGCAGTGCGCTTTTTTAAATGCTTTTAAAAATTTTTATTATATCTTTTTAACAATTATCAGATTGAAATAAAATTTCAATCGAATTCCGAACTCAATTTA
>CALWBJ010000103.1 GCA_944376035.1 uncultured Clostridia bacterium
GATACCGGGTCCTGCGCTATCTTCTGTATTTCGCGCACGCGCTCTTCGGATATTCCCATTTCATTTGCTATTTCCTCGGGCGTGGGCTCTCTTCCGAATTCCTGCAAAA
The DNA here is from genome assembly GCA_944376035.1 of uncultured Clostridia bacterium. Taxonomy (GTDB): domain Bacteria; phylum Bacillota; class Clostridia; order Christensenellales; family Borkfalkiaceae; genus UBA1259. The sequence continues at coordinate 110 of CALWBJ010000103.1, forward strand.
GTTTTCTTGAAACCCTTATAACTTTATTTATCGTTTCAACCATGTGAACGGGAATACGTATGGTTCTTGCCTGGTCGGCAATCGCACGCGTTATAGCCTGTCTTATCCACCATGTGGCGTACGTCGAGAATTTAAAGCCTTTCTGATAGTCGAACTTTTCCACCGCTTTCATAAGCCCGAGATTGCCTTCCTGTATAAGGTCCAGAAACTGCATACCGCGCCCCATATAACGCTTTGCAATAGAAACGACCAGCCTTAAATTCGCCTCGGACAAAAGCCTTTTAGCCGCCTCGTCCCCGTCCATCATGCGCTTAGCAAGTTCGGTCTCTTCCTCAGGTTGCAGAAGGGGCACTTTACCTATATCTTTAAGATACATCTTTACGGGGTCGTCCATGCTGACTTCTTTTAAAAGTTGGTCGTAAAGATCTTTATCTCGCTCAAATTCGTTTACTATCTGAATACCCGCGTCGTCAAACGCTTTATAAATATCGTCGAGTTCGGCGGGCGTGGCCTGACATTTTTCAAGTTTGTCGAAAAGCGCCTCGGTTGTTATACTTCCGCGTTTTTTGTATTCTAAAATAACGTCTCCGACTACACGTTGAAGTTGTTCCGAATGTTCTTTATCTGTCTGAGATTCATGAGCCTCATCTGTTTTTATTTTTTCTTCCATATACGTCCTCCGTAATTATCATCTTTGGTACTTTACGACAAAAGTCTATTTTTCTCCGCAAGTTTTTCACTCATTTCTCTTGCTAATTCTCTGCGTCTGCCGACGTCTGTCTCCGAAGAAAACATAGCCGTCAGTCTGTTTATCTCTTCATTTATTTTTTCGGCTTTGAGAATTCTCACGCAGTCGGAAAAATACTTTGCCTGATCGAACTGTTTATTTTCTTCCGTTTCCAGTCCCGCGATTCTGCCGATCTCATCGCCGTATTCTTCTCCGAACAGTTCGTAAAGGTCGTTGAATCTCACCGATCCACCCGAAACGTTTTTTTCGGAAATATATTCTTTTATGCGTTTATGCACAGGCAAAATAAATTCCACTTCGCTTATATCGGTCTCTCTCGCAAAAGGTTTATTGAATAGATACGAAGCGAGAACGAACCGAGCCGCCATTTGGGACTTGTCCCCCGCGTTATCCGTAAAAGTCGGCGCGGGCGGAGAGGACTTTTGCGTCTCCCCTTTATCTTCGAGATTAAAGAGTTCTCTTTTTAAAGATTCAAAAGTTACGCCCGTAGCGTCTCTAACTGTTTTCAAAAGATCTTCCTGTTCGGCAGCGGAAGAACTCTCCTTTATGACTTTAAGCGCGGCGGTAACGTATTTGCGCTTTCCGTCGACCGAGTTTAAGTCATATGTTTTTTTCAGAATATCGAGTTTGAAATCAATAAGCGGCTTTGCTTCGAGAAGACATTTTTCATACCCCTCTCTGCCCAGTTTTTTTATTATGTTATCGGGTTCTATTCCGTCGGGAAGGTTCACGACTTTGACTTCAAGTCCCTCGTCTTTTAATATTTCAAGCCCTCTCACCGACGCCTTTTGTCCCGCAAAATCGCCATCGTAACTTATTATTACTTTGTCGCAATATCGTTTAATTATACGCGCCTGGTCTTTTGTTAAAGATGTGCCCATGGACGCAACCACGTTCATAAATCCGCCCTCTGCAAGCGAAATGGTGTCCATATATCCTTCAACTATAATTACACTGTCAAGACCCTTTTCGTTTTTGAGTTTTTTAAGGTTGTTTATATTGAACAGTATATTGCTTTTTGAAAACACCTCAGTTTCGCCGGTATTCTTATACTTGGCAAAATCAGCCTTTTCCAAAAGTCTTCCGCCGAAAGCAACCACCTGACCGAACTGGTTTATTATAGGAATTATCAGTCTGCCGCCAAGCGCGTCGTAAATCCTTCCGTCCTTCACTCCTACCGCGCCCGAGGCTTTCTGTTCCTCGTCGGTATATCCGAGCCCTTTAAGGTAAGAAGGAAGGTCAGAAAAGTTAAGCGATGCGCCTATGCCGAACCGCATAAGATTTTCCCGCGAAATACCGCGCTTATTCACATATTCGATATGCTTTTCCGCGCCGGGTTTATATAGATTATGCGCGTAAAATCTCGCGGCGTCTTTCAGAAGATCTAAAAGGCGCTCTTTCCTGCGTTTGTTTTCCTTTATTTTTTCATCGTCGTATTTTACTTCCGGAAGAGTCATCTTTGCGCGTTCGGCCAAAAATTTGACTGCGTCGGCAAAGTCGAGCGCTTCTATCTCCATTACAAAACTTATCGCGTCGCCGCTTTTATGGCAACCGAAACAATAGTAAAACTGCCCTGCGGCGTTGACCGAAAAAGACGCGGTTTTCTCATGGTGAAAGGGACACTTCCCCCAGAAATTTCCTCCGCGCTGTTCTAATCGGACGTATCTGCCGATAAGACTTACTATATCGGTTTTGTTTTTCAGTTCGTCAAGAAACTTTGCGTCAAATCCTCTCATTTACAACTTCCAGTTATCGGGTATAAAAATATCTTTAAACGTCTTTATG
>CALWBJ010000104.1 GCA_944376035.1 uncultured Clostridia bacterium
CGTTTAAAAGAATCTTTCCTTCCGTGGGCTTGTCAAAGCCCGCAATCATTCTGAGCGTTGTGGTCTTACCGCAGCCGGAAGGCCCGAGAAAAGTTATAAATTCACCCTTCCTGACGTATAAGTTTATATTGTCCACGGCAATAACTCCGTCCTCAAACTGACGGGTAATACCTACAAGTTCTATTATCTTTTCGCTGCTTGACATAACCTTTCCTCACAAGTATCTTTTACATTAAAATAAACCGAATAACTCTTTTAAAAATTTTAATGCCCGTTAAAACTCGGAAAATAAAAATTTATCGCTTTTAACCGTAAAATTTTTAAATGTATTCAAGTAAAATATCTGAAAATCCGTCTGATACGGAAAATCAGACTTTAAAAACTCGGCGGCGAAGAAACCCAGATAAATTCGGCTTTGTTCTCCGTTTTATTCATAATCGAATGGGTCTTGTTGGAAGTAAAGTAAAAACTCTCTCCCTTCTTCACTTTCACCTTTCTCTTGCCTATGATAAGAATAATCTCGCCTTTAAGCACAAAACCGAACTCTTCACCTTCGTGCGGAAAGTCGTCGTCCGTCTTTTGCCCCGCGTTAAGGACCATATGCACGGGCTCCATTGCGTTTTTCTGCGCGTTGGGAACCAGCCAGTTAAGCGTGTAAGCGTCGGTCGTTTTTTCAATAAACTCATTCTTACTGAAAGAAACTTTCTCTTCACTTTCCTCGTCCGAAAAAAACTCTTTCAGGTTTGTCCCGAGCGCGGAAAGTATGTCTATAAGCGTAGCAATAGAGGGACTTGTCAGATCGTTTTCCAGTTGTGAAATGTACCCTTTGGTAAGTTCACACCTGTCGGCAAGTTCTTCCTGCGTAAGTTCGCACGAAAGCCTCAGATCCTTGATTTTTTCACCCAATAACATATCCACCGCCGTGAGTTTAGAGATTTCTAACAAAAAGTTTAATAAATCTAAACTTTTGCAACGCTATTTATTATATAAATTTGATATTTCCCTGTCAAACGTTTTATATACCTTTTTTAAATTTTTTTCGACAAAGTTTTACGTGCGTTTTTTGCATCGAAAAAAATATTGAAATACAGCGTTAATTTTCTTTATTAAAAACATGTAATTTATAATTTATTATAAAAAATTTTTACATGCAGAAAAACTTAAACGCATGCGCATAAATACGAAAAATCCTCTTGAATAATTATATATGAGCATATAAAGTATAAAAAAATTGCTCTTTAAAATATAAATACAAGTTACACCACAAAAAAATTTAACGCAACGCTAAAATATGAGTAATGAAAACTTTGTGATGGGTCTTTAAAAAAATTTACGTTTTTATAAAATTTGTGATATAATAAAAAAAATGCTGCAAAGAGGCTTATATGAAAGTAATCGGAAAGCAAAAAAACAGTAAAGACTGCATTATATGCGGAATGGAAAATTCATTTGGCGTAAAAGCGCCTTTTTATGTATTAGACGACGAAAGTGTGGCAAGTATTTTCAATTTTAAAAGCGAACACCAGAGTTATCCCGGGCGTACTCACGGCGGAATGATTGCCGCAATGCTTGACGAACTCATAGGGCGCGCTCTATGGATAAAAGAACCCGACACATACGGCGTAACAACATCTCTTACGGTTACTTACAGACGCCCCGTGCCCTACGGAGAAACAATAAAGGCAAGGGGTTATATAACATTTAACTCACCGAGAGGATTTTACGCAAAAGGCGAGATTTATGACATGAACGGCAATCTTCTTGCCCAGGCGACGGGAAAATATCTGAAACTCCCTTCCGATAAAATCAGTGAAAATATGGACGTTAACGAAGAGATGTGCTACGATATTAAAGATGACGTAACAGAGATAGACTTTCCCCCAAAAGAAATGTAAAATAATATTTAGAATATTAAATAAACAAAACATATTAAAGGCGTCTGAGAATAATCAGACGCCTTTAATCACATTTCGCCCGTCAGCCGAATAATATGATATAGTAACTCTAAGGAGGAAATATATTTAATATGTGTTTATGCGGTTGCAATAACTGTAATGGAAATAACGGGTGTAACAAGCCTTTGATTATACGCGGACCGACAGGGCCACAAGGTCCGCAAGGTCCGAGAGGACCGATAGGTCCTGTCGGTCCCGGTGGTCCCAGAGGTTCTATAGGTCCTATGGGACCGCAAGGTCCACAGGGTCCGCAGGGTCCGCAAGGCATACCGGGAGCAACGGGAGCAACTGGATTTCAAGGTCCGATCGGATCTACCGGTGCGACCGGAGCAACAGGCTCGACCGGTGCCACGGGTCCCACGGGTCCGACTGGCGCGACCGGAATAGGAGTAACAGGTGCTACCGGCGCAACAGGTGCGACGGGCGCTACGGGCACTACGGGTGCTACGGGTGCTACGGGTCCCACAGGTCCTACGGGTACGACGGGTAACGCCGCTACAATACAGGTAGGTACCGTTACTACAGGAATCCCCGGTTCTTCCGCTTCTGTTACAAACTCCGGAACTTCTTTTGCCGCCGTTTTTGATTTTGCGATTCCGGAAGGCGCAACGGGTGCAACGGGTGCAACAGG
>CALWBJ010000105.1 GCA_944376035.1 uncultured Clostridia bacterium
AATAATCCGGCATGATAAATTTCAGAGTTATTATTCATCGCATAATTAATCGATAATTATTAAAGACATATTTATATAAGGTATTTAATCAGGTATATAATTTTGGTCTTAATATAAAATCTGACTAAAAAAGATAACCGTAAAGATTTAAGGTCGGAATATGAAAACTTTTAAAGGAAAAATCATACTTAAAGATGGCGTTACGGAGGGTTATGTTTCCGTTTGCGGCGGAAAAATTACTTACGTAGGTCAGGATAAACCCGAAGGGGAAATTGTCGGCACCGAGGGATTTATCGCGCCCGGGTTTATCGATATACACTGTCATTCGAGCATGAAAAACAACGCCGAGGATGACCCCGGGGAAATGGCGGATTTCCATTTGTCGCACGGCGTTACCACCATGCTTATGACATTTTACAGAGACATACCGCACGACAGGCTCATGCATGCCCTTGAAAAACTTAAAAGAGCGGCGGCAGTAAAGAAGAATATTTACGGCGCGCATCTCGAAGGTCCGTATCTCAACACATCACTCGGATACGGGAAAGGTGAGAAACTTATTCCCGACCAAAATATTTACGGCGAGTACATAAAGACGGGAATGGTAAAGCAATGGACGTCTGCTCCCGAAACGGAGGGCATCGAAAGATTTATAGAAAAGATTTCGGCGAGCAACATAGTTCCTGCGATAGGACACAGCCGCGCGTCTTACGAGCAGGTGAAAGCCGCTTACGATAAAGGCGCTAAAATAGTAACGCACATTTTCGACGCGACCGGGACGTATGCGCCGCCCGTTTACGAAGGAACCAAAGAAATGGGATTCGACGAGGCGTGCATGCTTATGGACGGAATGTACTGCGAGGTTATCTGCGACGGCGAGTGGATACACGTTAAGAAAGAAAAACTCGCGCTTTTAATAAAAACCGTCGGTATAGATCATGTTGTAGCCATAACCGATATGTCGTGCGCGGGAGAAAAAGACGACGGAAGAGACGTATGCATAAGAGACGGAGAGTTGCACGGGACAAAACTCACCATGGATAAGGTTGCCGTGAATCTTTACAAAGCGGGTTACGGCGCCGAAAAAGTCTTTAAAATGACGTCGTTAAATCCCGCAATGGCGATAGGGGCTTATGACCGCGGCGAAATAGCGGCAGGGAAAAAGGCTGACCTGATACTTACGGACGAAAGTCTGAAATTCAATAAAGTTCTTAGTACATCCTGGGAAAGGAGTTAATAGTGAATATGGCAAAGTTATACGCAGGATATGCGGTTTCCGACATAACCGCCGAAAACGGACTTCCGATACACGGTTATTATGTTAAAAGGACTGTTAAAGGTGTTCTCGAAAGGCTGGAAGTAAGCGCGCTCACGCTTACGCTGGGTGAAGAACGGGTAGTTATAGTGAGCGTTGATAACGGCGGGCTTAAAAAGCAGGTTGCCGATAAAATACGCAATGAGGTCAGTAAGCGAACCGATATTCCCGTAAAAAATATATTTATTACTGCAACTCATACCCATACCGCGCCGAGCACGTATTATCCCGAGTTTTTTGAAACCGATGTAAAACCCGTAAACGAATACATAGAGTTTTTAACCGGAAAGACGGCGGAAACGGTAAAAAAGTCTCTTGACGATTTAAGACCTGCAAAAATAGGCTGCGCAACGGGGCGCGCGCCCGACAGGGTTGCATACATCAGGCGTTACAGAATGAAAGACGGCACGACCTTTACCTGTCCTCCCATAAATCATCCCGATATAGTAGGTCCGATAGGAAAAACCGATGACAGGGTGAACGTTATCCGTATAGACCGAGAGGGAAGTTTCAGCGTGGTCATATTAAATTACGGACTGCACGCCGATACAGTAAACGGGGAACTGGTATCCGCCGACTGGCCGGGGTGGGTGCGCCGGACTGTGGAAAATGCTCTTGACGGGACTAAGTGCATGTGTTTAATAGGCGCGGAAGGCGACGTGGGAAGCACTAACGTCCACCCGATGCCGGGAGATATGAACGATACGGAAATAAGTTTCGACAATGAAATGAAAAGTCCGGGAATGGCAAGATTTATCGGCCGTGCGCTCGCGGGTACTGTGTTGCAGGTTTTTGATAAAGTCGCATATTTTAACGTCGATAATATAAGGACGGCGGAAAAGACTATTACCGTCGGGACAAACTATCCCGAAAGCAGCGAACTTCCGCTCGCGCATAAATATAAAGATCTTTATGAAAGCGGAAAATCAGATCTTATCCCGTACAAGGGAATGCAACTGACAACGGAAATTGCGAGAGCGCTAAGGATATGCAAAATGGAAAACGGTCCTAAAAGTACAAAACTTTCCCTGTCGGGACTGCGTATAGGCGAGATAGCGCTAATAGGCATACCGGGCGAACCGTTTACCGACATCGGAGTAAAAATAAAACAAACGGAAGGGTTCGGTTTAATATTGCCTTGTGCGATGGCTAACGGATACGAGGGGTATTTTCCGAGCGAGGAGGCTTATAATGAGGGCGGTTACGAGGCGGCGACTTCGCCTTATAAATCGGATATAGCCGAAAAAATAATATCCTGCGCAAAAAGTATTCTTACCGAACTCAAAGGTTGAGAATGTTCTGAAATTTTATTATGTTATTATAAAGTGACGGTAAAATTTTTCTTAAAAAACAAAAATACGACTTTTAATTTCGGAAAATTATAAAAATTATAATAAAAACGGTATTGAAGAACAGCATTACGGAGGAAAGAATGTCAAAAAATACAGACCCTGAAAAAAACGGAATAAGTATTACCGATTATCATTCGTTTGCAACGTCATTTAAAATAGGAAATACGCAGATAAACGTATTTTGCGACAGTACGTTTCTTTTTAACACAGCCGAACTTTTCGAACATCTCAACGACAGGGAACTGAACGATAAAAAAAATTTTCACAATCATTC
>CALWBJ010000106.1 GCA_944376035.1 uncultured Clostridia bacterium
GAAAATAAACGCTCGTACCGCGGTTAAATGCCTCTTTATCCAAAGCGCTTCCTGCTTTAACGTAATGTGAAACATCGGCTATATGCACGCCTAAAAGATATTTTCCGCCGCTTAAACGCTCGATTGAAACCGCGTCGTCAAAGTCTCTCGCGTCCTCGCCGTCTATTGTAAAACAAAGAAGATTTCTTAAATCCTTTCTGTTTACAAAATCTTTATCGGATACTCCCGCAAGGCTTTCTGTATAATCTATTATCTCTTTATCGAATTTCTCGGGTAAATTATATGTTATTTCTATGGCTTTAAGTTCGGCTTTCTTCTCAAACTGTCTGCCTAAAACACGTACGATTATGCCCTCGGGATTTTTACGGGCGGGATAAGAAAGAATCGTTGCTACTACCTTATCTCCCGATTTTGCACGGCTGCCTTTACCCGCAGGTATAAAAATATCCTTAAAATATTTTTTTTCATCGGGAACGACGTATCCTCCCGAGCGGGACGTAAAATACGTGCCCGTGAGTTTTTCTATTCCGCGTTCAAGTACTTTGAGAACGCGCGCCGTCGTCCTCTTTCCCTCGCCAGAACAGTCTGTTTCGCACAGCACGAGATCTCCGTGCATTGCACCCCTCAGATCGGTGTGCGGAATAAAATAATCTTCTTTTCTGCCGTCCGAGGGGATAAGAAATGCGTAACCGCGCTCGTTTCCCTGTAATCTGCCTTGTAATATTTCTTTTTCTGCCAAGTTGTCCCCCGTAAATTTAAAACGGCGATTCCGTTAAGAACCGCCGGCACAAACTTTTTTTAATATCAGGAAAGCGAGGCAATTTTTGCCACTATTGCAAACGCTATGCACAAAATCAGAAATATTATACTGCTTATAACGGTAAGTTTTTTCATTCTGTGCTCAAACGTTTTGCTCTTATTCTTCCCTAAAAAAGTTTCGGTAGTTCCGCCCAGCGCGCCTATTCCCGAAGAATTGCCCGGCTGGAACAATACTACTAATATAATAAATATAGCGCATATTGCCATTATTATAAGAGCGGGTATCTTTATATAATCGTACCAGATAGTCCAGTTGGATGCCATCAACATATCCATGATGTTCATAATTATCTCCTTAAAAGGGATTTTTAACCTTAATCGGTTCAATAATTTGAGTATAATAATTCAGTTAACGTAAAAATTATTATGCCTGATATAAAAATATTATTTTACCGAATTTTCCACTCGTGTTTTATATTCTAGCACAAAAACAACTAATTTACAACTGTTTTACAGATATTTTCAACCGATTATCAAACTTTTACCCGTCATTTCGGCAGGAACTTCAAGTCCCATCATATCTAGAAGGGTCGGCGCGACGTCGGCGAGTATGCCGCCGTCTTTTAGTTTTTTATCTTTAAACTTTTCTCCCACGACTATAAACGGTACTTTATTGGTTGTATGCGCGGTGAATGCGGAACCGTCTTCCGCGAGCATTTTGTCTGCATTGCCGTGGTCTGCCGTAACTATCGCCGAGCCGCCCAAAGACAATATTTTATCTATAACCCTGCCCACGCATTTATCAACGGTTTTAACAGCCTTTACCGCCGCATCGAATACTCCCGTATGACCTACCATATCGCAGTTGGCAAAATTCAGTATCACTACGTCGTAAATGCCCTCGTCGAGTTTTTTTATTACAGCGTCGGTTACTTCCTCCGCGCTCATTTCAGGCTTTAAGTCATAGGTCGCTACTTTAGGAGAAGGTATAAGCACCCTGTCCTCACCCTCGTTGGGCTTTTCCACGCCGCCGTTAAAGAAAAAAGTTACGTGCGCGTATTTTTCCGTTTCGGCTATTCTTAACTGTTTAAGTCCTTTATGAGAAAGGTATTCGCCGAGCGTGTTTTTAAGAACCTGCGGCTTAAACGCTATTCTTACGTTTGTAAAACTCGCGTCATATTGAGTAAAGCATACGTATACCGGGTTAATAAATCCTGTCTTTCTTTCAAAGAAAGAAAAATCTTTTTCGCTCATGGCGCGGGTTATCTGACGCGCTCTGTCGGGACGGAAATTAAAGAAAATGATACTGTCTCCCTCTTCGATAAGTCCCACCGGTTTGCCGTCTTTTACTATGTGAGCGGGAATGACAAATTCGTCGGTTACACCGTTTTTATAGGAATCACGCACATATTCTTCTGGGTTCTCGGTAGTTTCTCCGATAGCGGCAGTCATCATGTCGTATGCCTTTTCCACTCTGTCCCAGCGGTTATCCCTGTCCATAACGTAATATCTTCCGCCGACAGAAGCAATCTCGCCGAAAGATAGTTTTTTCATTTCTTTTTCAAGCGCCGCGATAAAATCCGCACCCGACGTCGGAGAAACGTCCCTTCCGTCAAGGAAACAGTGCACAAAGGCATTGTCCGCGCCCTTATCTTTTGCCAATTTCAAAAGAGCGTAAAGATGAGTTATATGGCTATGGACACCGCCGTCCGAAAGGAGACCGTAAAAATGAAGTTTCTTTCCGTTCTTGACCGCTTGGTCTACCGCATAGTTCAGTTCTTCGTTACTGAAAAAATCGCCGTCGGAAATAGATTTTGTTATACGGGTAAGTTCCTGATAAACTATCCTTCCCGCGCCCATATTGAGGTGTCCGACCTCGGAATTACCCATCTGACCTTCGGGAAGCCCTACGTCCATTCCGCTGGCTCCTATTAAAACAGAAGGATAATCTTTCATAAGTTTTTGGACGTTTCCACTGCCCGCCGCGGCAATAGCGTTTCCTTTCTTATCGCTGTTAATGCCGTAGCCGTCCATTATTATCAAACAATTTGGTTTCTTCATATAAACATTCCTTCAAAACGGAAAAAGTATAGTTAAAATTTTTATTCCGCCGAAAAAACAAATCAAAATAATTTTAATCAATTAAAAAAATGAAATGCTTTGTCGGCGAAAATATTTTAATCAATCTTACAATCGATAAAATTTATAATTTTATTTTTTCTTTTGACTTTAAATCAGTGAATAAAAATAACCTGATTAGTCTTTATAATTAACTATAGCAGCAAAGTCGCCGGCTTTGAGCGCCGCTCCGCCGATAAGTCCGCCGTCGATATTGCGCATAGCCATAAGTTCTTTTGCGTTAGAGGGTTTCATGCTTCCACCGTATTGTATGCGGAGATTCTTAGCAACTTCCGCGCCAAAAGTTTTCTTTATAAGACTTCTTATATAACCTATCGTCTTATTTGCGTCCTCGGCGGTCGCGGTTTTGCCCGTACCTATCGCCCATACAGGCTCGTAAGCAATTACTATATTGTCGAAATCCTCTGCGGCAATATCTTTGAATCCGTCAAGAATTTGTTTTTTTAGCACTCTCTTGGTCTTGTTCTTTTCTCTTTCCGTAAGGGTCTCGCCTACGCATACAATGGGTTTTAAACCTTTTTTAAGAGCCTGTTTAAGACGCATATTTACGCTTTCGTCTGTTTCGCCGAAATACTGACGGCGTTCGGAATGTCCGATAATAACAAATTCAACGCCTGCCTCGATAAGCATGTCCGCGGAAATTTCTCCCGTGAAAGCGCCGCTGTCCGCCCATGCTACGTTTTCCGCGCCCAGTTTTATTTTACTGCCCGCGATAGCGTCTTTTGCCGCCCAAAGCGCCGTATAGGGAACGCATATAACCACTTCGGGCTTTGATTTTAAAACGAGAGGTTTAAGTTCGTTTATAAGCGCAACCGCTTCCGCAGCAGTCTTGTTCATCTTCCAGTTACCTGCTATAATGGGTTTTCTCATAATAATTTCTCCGTATTCCTTTTTTAATCCGCGAAAGCACGGCTTTCGCGGATTAAATACTTTTTTCAATATTTTAATCGGTATTTTATCAGATTTTTTCAATACCAAAATCTGTTTTTTAAATACAAACTCCGCTCCGAGCGTTTTTCGTTTTATCGGTTACTTTTTGTACCCTGTCGCCACGCTCAACAACCTATTTTTCGGCTATATTATTACAGGTTTATTTATTGTTAAGGCACTCAATTCCGGGGAGTTTCTTGCCCTCGAAAAGTTCGAGCGACGTGCCGCCGCCTGTGGATATATGGGTCATTTTATCGGCAAATCCGAGTGAAGTTACTGCCGCCGCCGAATCTCCGCCGCCGATAATGGTGGTAGCCTTTCCGTAAACGTCTGCAAGCGCTTTTGCAACCGCAATCGTTCCTTCTGCAAGTACGGGGTTTTCAAAAACGCCCATAGGTCCGTTCCAGAT
>CALWBJ010000107.1 GCA_944376035.1 uncultured Clostridia bacterium
CCTGTTTTTAGTAAAAACACATTGCAGAAAAATTATATTCTTAAATTGCCTGAATTTTATAAAAGGGTATTGACAGAAATACTCACTTGTGCTAAACTCAATCGTTAAGGAGAAAAAATTATGGTAATAGATATTCATTCACATTGTTATTTGCATCCGACTCCATTTGTAACGCGCTTTCTGTCGCCCGAAGAACTTATAAAAAAGAATAAGGAACTGGGTATAGACAAAGCGGTCTTGCTTCCGGTAGTCAATCCGGAAATATATCTTCCGCAGTCTGTTGACGAAGTGCTTGATATATGTAAAGCATATCCCGATAATTTTATACCGTACTGTAATCTCGACCCCCGCGCGCTGTGGAACGCTCCCAATGCGCCCCTTTATAGGGTTTTGGATTATTATAAAAACAAAGGTTGCAAAGGCGTGGGAGAGGTTATGCCCAATCTTCCGCTCATGCATCCCATGGTTCAGAATCTTTTCGGAGCGGCGGAGGAAGTGGGTCTTCCGATAGTGTACGACGGTTCTGATCAACTCACGGGCGATTTCGGCTTATACGACGACCCGGGACTTCCCCAACTCGAACACACTCTGCAGAGATTTCCTAAACTTAAAATTTTCGGGCACGGACCTGTTTTCTGGGCAGAACTCGGCAAACTCAAAACCCCGGGAGAAAGAGGAATTATCTTCAATTTAAAAGGCAATCAGGTAGGCAGACTTCCCGAAGGAAAAATAGAAGAAGAGGGGAGCGTGCCAATACTTTTAAGGCGTTACGAAAACCTTTACTGCGATCTTTCAGACTGCACGCCTGTCGCCGCTCTTTCGAGAGATAAGGAGTTTACCAAAAATTTCTTAAAGGAATTCCAGGACAGGCTTTATTTCGGTACTGACTTATGTAATATAGATATGGAAGTGCCGCAGTTTGACTTCTTTAACGGATTACTCAAAGACAAAACCATATCGCAGGAAATTTACGATAAAATAATGTATAAGAACGCGGAAAAACTGTTCGGTCTTTAATTGTCGGAGAAGGGGTTATGGTTGAAAAAGAGGATATCAAGAAAACGCTTTCGGAACTCGGCATAAAACATGACGATACGGTAATATTCCATTCGTCTCTCAAAAGTTTCGGAGTAGTTGACGGCGGCGCCGAAACGGTAATAGAGGCTATATTAGAGTATCTGAATGAAGGTACGGCGGTTTTTCCTGCATTGAGGCTGAAAAATTTTGCAGACGCCTACAAGGATTGGGATATAAATAAAACGCCTTCGGATGCCGGACTTATATCGGAGACTTTCAGAAAGAGACCGGGGGTTTTAAGAAGCAATCAGGAGACTCATTCGGTTACGGCTTACGGAGTAAACGCTGAATATATAACCGAAGGGCACACTTCGGGCAGGCTGAGAATAGGAATGATAGGCGACAACGGCTTCGGTTACAATTCGCCATGGCAGAAAATGTACGACCTCGGCGGAAAAGTTGTCATGATGGGAGTTACTCTTGTCTATAATACTTTCAAACATTTTGCCGAATATAAATTCGTAAACGATGTTTTAGACAGTATAAAGGATAAAGATATAAAAAAAGAAGCGGAAGATAAGGTCGCGCGTTTTGATGACCATAACCGATTTGTGGAAACAGAAGACTGGCACGGAAAAATCTGGCCGTTTCATAACGGAGGAAAAGCGCAGAACATACTTTCAAAAAAAGGTATGTGCGTAAGCGCGAAGTGCGGGGACAGCACTTTTGTCAGCGTTAAGGTTAGAGAGTTTTGCGATTTTATGTACAATGAGTTTTTATACAGACCCGAAGAATGGACGAGTGAGGGCTGCACACGCTGGATTAAAAAATACCGTCCATATTTAAGACCCGATGAGTTTGACAAGCAGTAACCGATATTATTTCAATTAGCGGCAAAGTATAAAAAATACATTTTAAGAAATCACTATTATTACTATTTATTACTATTAAAATTTTAATTTAATAATAAAAATCAAGCCCCCGCAATTTGCTAAGGGGCTTGAAATTTATCTGACCTTAATATTTTATTTAATCAGAATTTTATTTTTTCCTCAATATAATCTTTTAATTTATCGGCTTCAAGTCTTATCTGCTGCATGGAATCTCTGTCGCGGACGGTTACGGTATTGTTTTCGAGCGTGTCGAAGTCTATTGTTATGCAGTAGGGAGTACCTATCTCGTCCTGACGGCGGTAACGTTTTCCGATCGAACCTGCCTCGTCGTAACAGCACATAAAGTTTTTCTTTAACGAGTTATAAATTTCTTTTGCTTTTTCGCCGAGGTTTTTCTGTAAGGTAAGTTCGGCACACTTATAAGCCGCAAGCGCGGGGTGGAAGTGCATTACCACACGGGTTTCGCCGTTTTCGAGCGTCTCTTCGTCATACGCTTCGGAAAGAACCGCGAGCATAAGTCTGTCCGCGCCGATTGAATACTCTATGACGAACGGAGTATATCTCTCGTTTGTAACGGGGTCGGTGTACTGCATGCTCTTACCGGAAAATTCTTCATGACGGGAGAGGTCGTAATTTGTTCTGTTATGGATACCGTTGAGTTCCGACCAGCCTATGGGGAAAAGATACTGTATATCGCACGCAGATTTAGCGTAGTGAGCCAGTTTGTCGTGGTCTTTAAAACGCAGATGTTCGTTTTTAAAGCCGAGATCCAAAAGGAAATCCCATGCTTTTTTCTTGAACTCATCGTAATAGAGGTGGTCGGTACCTTCCTTACAGAACCACTGATGCTCCATCTGCTCGAACTCAATGGTGCGGAAGATAAAGTTGCCGGGCGTGATTTCGTTTCTGAACGCTTTTCCTATCTGAGCGATACCGAACGGGATTTTTGCGCGGGTAGTTCTCTGAACGTTGGTAAAGTTTACGAATTCACCCTGCGCGGTTTCGGGACGAAGATAGATTGTGTTGGTCGAATCGTCGGTAACTCCGCGTGAAGTGGAAAACATAAGGTTAAAGTTTCTTATGGGCGTCCAGTTGAATTTACCGCAGATAGGGCAGTGAACCTGATGCTCGTTTATATAGGCCTGCATTTCTTCCTGCGTCATGGTGTCGGGATTAACCTTGCCGTGGGAATGATTTTCTATTAAGTTATCTGCTCTGTGGCGTGATTTACACTCCTTGCAGTCCATTTTCGGGTCGGAAAAGGAAGCGGTGTGTCCGCTCGCGTCCCAAACTCTCGAATTCATAAGGATAGCCGCGTCAACGCCGAAAGAATTATC
>CALWBJ010000108.1 GCA_944376035.1 uncultured Clostridia bacterium
CTTAAAATAGTGGACGACGTTTATCACAGCGGTTCTCACAGTATGTATATAAAGACCGACACCACTTTAAGCGAGCAGCACGTTGTGGGCGCGCATCAGGTGCCCATAACGGCTACGAGCGAAAAGCGTATTTTCGAAGTAACGTTCTGGTACGCGTCTCGCAATTCGAATGTGAAGAGCATCCAACTCGATTTATGGAATTATGACGAAAACCACAATAAGATATATTCGAGTTCGGTAGGTCAGACGGCGGCAAATAACCGCGGCACGACGGCCAGCCTCAGTTCCGGATCTGAGATAAGTCAATGGAACAAGGTGGTTGCGCGTGTTTCCATCGCAAAGGACGCCAAATACGTTTCCTTTGTATTTACCTTTAACGACGGCGCCGCGGAGATCTGGGTGGACGATATTTATTTCAATCAGGTTGAAGACGATAATATCACCATAGCCGACCACGCGGATTTCAAATCCAAGGACCAGGACGGCAACATTGCCGGTTGGGACGTGGTCGATGAAAACATGAACGTCATAAAAGGCGTACTCGAACAGAAAACAGACGACGTTTACGGCGAATACGGCAGTTTTGACCTTGACAGAACGGCTTATATGCGTTACAGAACGCTTGTTACGGCAACTTCTTACGAATATACCGTTACCGTAAGATACAGGAGCGATACAAACGTCAGCGTTCAGTTGCGTTTCAACGATTATAAGGATAACGAATACACAAATCAGCGTATAGTAAAGACGCTGCCCGCCACAATGGGAGAATGGACCGAACAGGAATTCAGTTTTATTGCGCCCAGCGCGACTACGGTGGATATAATGTTCGGAACGGAAGGCGGTGATTCTCCCGATCTTCTGGGATTGGTGCTCTATCAGAGTTCTACGCCCAAAACCAAGATGACCTGGACGGGACAGTGGATATGTTATCAGACCGATTTCCGTTGGTGCACCGAATACGCTTACAGTTATTATCGCAAGACCATTTACCTTGACGATAAGCCCACTTACGCGCCCTTGCAGATAACCGCGGACGATAAGGTAGCGCTTTATGTCAACGGCAACTTTATAATAAGTACTTTCGACAATCCTACCGAGGGTTGGGAAAGCATTAAGGTAGTACAGATTGAGGATTATCTGGTACCGGGCAAGAACGTCATAGCGGTACACGTGTTTAACCAGGGCGCATATTCGGCGACCATATTCGACGGTATCTGGACCATGCCCGACGAAAGTCAGGTACAGTGCTATTCGGACGCGGACACAAAATGTCTCGGTACCGAGATTGAAAGTTATCAGCCCACCGAAGATAATCCCGTTCCCGAATGGGTAGAAGTCGATTTTGACGATTCCGAATGGATAAACGCGAGCATTATAGGTCCCGTTCCCATGAATCCCTGGGGCGATGTGTATTTCGACGCTTCGCTTTATATAGATAATAATATCGAGTTGGAAGCGGTAGAAGGCGAAGGCACTACCGTAAACGACCTCGAATATGAGTTTACCGTAAAGATAAAACTCGAAGAGGAAATAACCACTCAACTTCCCATGTCGCTCGTGATATGGCGTAAGAATTCAACCAAGTCGCTTTGCAGCGTTACGCCCGAATTTATCGAAAACGGCGACATGACGAGTTGGCCGGTGGGCGAATGGTTTGAGGTCAGGATGAAAGTCGAACTTCCCGACTATATAGACAGCGGAAATTACACACTGCAACTTTCGGAAGATTATTTCTATATAAAATCTACGGGCGTATTCGATAACAAATTCATTGACTTCAAGGTGGTGAACGATTTTGTCGCCAAGCCGCTTGTGTCAAAGGTAGAGAACGTAAACGGAGTTCCGACCATCACGATAAACGGCGAACCGGTGCCGTCAATATATTTCACCGCGCCGGGACTCAATCTTTCGTCCGCGCTCGGTACTATAAATAAATCGGGACTGGAACTTTATGTAAACTATACCACCAATCTTGACGTAATGTACAACGAGAACGGTTCGCTTGACTACGATTTCTTCGATAAGGAAATAAATACCATTCTTTCGTCGTCAACGTACGCGAATTTAATAGTTACGTTCGGAATGGAAGCGCCCGCGTGGTGGTTAGAGGAGAACCCCGACGAGTGCGCTCAGACTTCTGACGTCAACGGCAATATAGTGTTCACAGACGGTCATAACGCTTCCATGGGTTCGGTGAAGTGGCAGCAGGAATCGGGTGAACTTCTTAAACTTCTTATAGAGCACATGCTCAATCAGAATTATGTGTCGAGGATAGCGGGTATAAGGTTTATATTCGGTCATACGGCAGAATTTATAACCTACGGAAGCATGGACGCGGGAAGACTTCCCGATTATTCGCCCGCCGCTTTAGAATATTTCAAGAACTGGGCGGAGCGCACTTACGGCACGATAGAAAATCTGAGGGAAGCGTGGAACGAGCCTGATCTGCAGTCTTTTGACGATATTACTTTCCCGACGTATAAAGAACTGATGCAGGGCAGCGAAGATTTCCCGATACTGTACGATCCCGTAACGCAGAGAAAATACATTGATTTCAGAAATCTTTTAGGCGAGATGACCAGCGACTGTCTGCTTTACTGGGCAAAAATAGCCAAAGAGGCAACAGACTATAATCTTATAGTAGGCGCGTATTTCGGTTATCTGTTCATGGGCGGCAACTACGGCGCGGCAGGCGTAGAGCATACCGCGCTTGACAGAGTATTGAAGTCCGACCTTGTTGATTTCTTCTCGTCCCCCGGCGGATATAACGAAAAACAACTTGGCGAGAGTATATATCTGCAAGCGGTATCCGACAGTATACGCGCGCACGGCAAACTCGTTATCGCCGAACAGGATAACCGTACCGTGCTGACGGGACTTTTTGCCGGCAGCGTCTGGGATACCTACCGCGATTTCCAGGTCGGAACCACTCACACGATGGACGAATCCATTTTACAGGAAAAACGCGACGCGGTGTTCAACCTTGTAAACGGCAACGCCCAGTGGCTTTATGATATGTACGGCGGTTGGATAGCCGACGACCAGATTTACGAATTCACAAACGACGCCAACGACGAGTTCAACTTTGCAAATTATATAGAAAAAGACGTTGTAAACGACGTCGCGGTGATACTTCCCGATAAGAACACCACTTATTACAGAGTGGGAGACGAACTCAATGCGGACGCGCCCTTCTACCATCAGGTGGTCTTGTCGCAGTATATGTACAAGTATCACAGAAAAAATCTCGATAAGATGGGTGCGGGATACGACGTTTACGCATTGAGCACACTCACTTCGGGACTTATGCCCGAGCATAAAGTAAATATATTCTTCTCGCCCTATGTGCTTTCGGAAGAAGACCGTGAAGCGATAGACACTTACTGCAAGAAGAACGGACAGATAAACATATTCCTGCACCTGTCGGGAGTGGGAGATGAAAACGGACTTTCGGCTGACAATATGAAAGAACTAACGGGATTTGATATCGCGGTCGAAAACAAGGAGTCCACCGGTCAGATAACCATAACCGACAACGAAAATTACGTTACCAAAGGACTTGCGGGGCAGACTTTCGGCGCACAGGTATCTACAATCAAATATTTTACAAGCGAGATATACGTTGCGGACACCGAGGACGTTACCGTGCTCGGCGTGCTTTCGGACAGCGGCAAGCCTGCCTTTGCGGTAAAGGAAATGGACGGCTGGACGAGTATTTTCTGCGCGGCTCCGCTTATGACTACGGATATATACAGAAATATTTTAAAAGAGGCTTCGGTTCACATTTATTCGGAAAACAAGTCGGATATAGTATGGTCTAACAGCGCTTATGTCGGAGTTCATTCTGCCGAGGAAGGATACAAAACCATAACGCTTGACGGCAGGTACGCGGTTTACGACGTTTTCGAGGAAAAATATATTTCTCTCGACACAGACGTGATCGAATACTTCAACCGCGCAAACGATACCCATCTTTTCCGCCTTACCGAAATCAACACCTATTCGCTTCTCGCCATGGTAAAGGGCGGACACGGCAAGGTTTCGCTCGACGGTCTGGAACAGGTGGCGGCGGGTTCTAAAAAGAGCATTGTCATTACTCCCGACGAGGGATACATGAGAAAAACCGTGCTTGTAAACGGCGAGGAAGTAACTCTCGGCGAAGACAATACGATTACTTTTGATAATATTAACGAAAACAACACCGTTGTCGTCAGATTCAAGAGACTGCCTGCAAAGATAGACGTTGAAGAGATTATTTACGGCGAAGTTTATATTCCCGACTGGGTGGTCTGGACGGTAAGTATCGTCGTTATAGCGGGAATCACCGTGCTGGTGATATTCCTTAAAAAGAAGTTCGCGCGCTGAAAGGAGAGGATATGAAAAAATTTATATCGGTTATATGTTTTATACTGGTAGTTGTCATGAGCCTTTCGGGCTGTACGTTCGTAATAAGCGAAACGGTTATAGGCGGAGGCTCGGACGGTGATTATGAATACGACGACGGACCCGTAAAGGAAGAGCCTGCGCTCGCGGGAGAACTTGAAATACAGATATGGACCAACGAGAGCGAAGACATGACAAACGCCTGGACGTACCTTATCGACGAGTTTGAAGAAGATACGGGGCTTGACGTAACGGCGTATATAGGCTCTCATGTCAACACCAAACTGCAAAGCCGTTGGGAGAACGGCAACCCTCCCGACTTAGCGCTTTTAAACGGCAGTCTGCCGGTAGAAGGCTTTGAAGAAAAAGGTTATCTTAAAGACCTTAAAGACCTGCTTCAGAACGGATACGTTTACGGAACCGAGAAAAAAATCTGGGACGTAACCTATCACGACATACATCAGCGGTACGACGAGGACTCGCCTTATTACAGGGCAGGATTCGTGGCTGCACCGTACGGAGTGCTTTATGATAACGCGTATCTTAAAAGTTTAGGGTTACAGGCGCCCGAAAACTATACCCAACTGCAAACTTTCTCGCAAGCGGTTATAGATTCGGGAAACGCCGTATTCACTACTTACGGAAACACGGGTTCTTATCCCACATGGTCGATGATTATGCCGGCGATAGCGGCTTACGGTCAGGAATATCTTGACGACGTGCTGAAAGGCTCGTCCGAGGCATGGCAGAGGGCGGAGGTCAAAGCCGTTCTTCAAAGGTGGAGAGATTTCTGTAATACAAAAGGGGTGCTTGTAGACGGAACATCGAGTTTCGACCATACTACTTCGCAGATAAAATGGCTCAATCACGAATCGGCTTTAATCGGTAACGGAATATGGCTTCCCGCCGAAGTCAGAAACGTTACGCCGCCCGATTTCGATATGCAGTTCGTAACTTCTCCGCTTACGCTCGAAGACCAGAAACCTGTAGTTCTTGCAGGCGGTAACGCAATGCTCATGGCGTCCAAAGCCAAAAACGTGGAAAATGCCGAAGCGTTTATAAGGTATTTGTATACTAAGAAAGCGCAGGCTATACTCACTTCCGGATTCGGATATATGGGCGCAAGAACGGATATGGATTATGTGAGCGTATCGGGAATGAGCGACGCGGCGCAGGATATTCTCTCTTATATTTACAGCGATAAAGTGGATATACTTTGGCAGAGATACACCTGGGGAACGCTTAACGACGCGGTAAACGCAGCCACTCACGGTCTGATGACAGGCTCTATGACGGTCGACGAGGCGGTTAAAAGAATTGTCGATATGGCAAAACAGTTGGGGAAATAATTGAAGGTAAGAAAGTTTTATGAGAAAATCAACTAATATTTTATCCAGACCTACAAAAGGTCAGTGGGGATTTATGTTACTTTTCGGGCTTCCGCCGTTTTTGCTTTTCGTATTCATAACGGTAGTGCCGATGATAAGGTCGGTAATATACAGTTTTTACGCAGGCGACGGAGTTACTTGGGTTGGATTTAATAATTACGCGGCGCTGCTTTCCGACCCGAATTTCTATGCGCCCATGCTGAACGACTTTTTAATACTTCTCTTTAAAGAAGTCATGGTAATCGTCGTTTCGGTAATTTTTGCAATCAGCATTACAAGATTGAGTTTCAGACGCGGCGAAACATCGTTTTTAAGGTTTATCTATTATATCCCGAATATACTTTCGGTAGTTGTAATCGCCAAGGTATGGAAATACTTTTTCGACTTTGACCTTGTTTCTCAGATTTTCGGGACGACGATGCCGTCCAACGGCTGGATAAACACCTATCCCGTTCCTATTATAACCTTTGTTGCAAGTTGGTGCGGTATAGGAATGTTTATGATAATTCTGATAGCGGCGATAAACAATATATCCAAAGAACTTTACGAGGCGGCGGATCTTGACGGCGCAAATCAGTTCAGACAGTTGTTTTCGATAACGCTGCCCGCGCTTTTGCCGCAGATGCGGTATATGGCGGTTTCGATAGTCATATCGATAGTGGCGTCCAACACCAACTTCGTAAAACTTTTCATGGGCGACAGTTCCGGCGGCTCGGGTTTCACCGTCATGGGCGTTTACGAGTACAACGCGTTCGAAAGAATGCAGTATGAAACGGCTTATGCCGCGGCGGTAATAATCATGGTGATAGTTTTCGCTATATCTTATCTTCTGAACACACTCATACGCGACAAGGAGGAGAACCAGTTATGACCAACCGTATCAAGCAGTCAACCGGAACTATTATAATGCGCTGGGTTATAAGAATTTTTCTCTACGCATGGGTTATAACGGTAATATTTCCGCTTTTCTGGATGCTCGCAACTTCGCTTAAAGACAGCAAAGTGTTTATGCAGGGCGGAGCGAATATCTGGAACTGGCCTGATAAGATATTCCTTATAAACTATATCAAAGCCTGGGCAGAAGCAAACATGGGGCAGTATATGCTCAATACCCTTATGGTAGTTGTGATGACGGTTATATTCTATACCATAATGGTAACCACAACTTCATATATTCTCGCAAAGTACAATTTTAAGTTTATAAAATTTTTCCGCGGATTTTACTTTGTCGCAATGATGATACCGACCGTTCTTCTGATTTATCAGTTGTATTTCCAACTGAACAGCATAGTCGGCGGGCTTACCGACAATCTGATTGTCCTTGCGCTCGTATACGCGGTGCAGGGTATACCTGCGGGAGTATTCCTTCTCACGGCTTTCGTGTCGGGAATAGACAAGAGTTTCATGGAAGCGGCAAAGATAGACGGAGCGGGCGAGTGGTGTATTTTCAGCAGAATAATAATTCCGTTCATACTGCCGGTAGTTCTGTTTTTGGGACTCACGCAGTTTATGGGCTCTTGGAACGAATACCTCACGGCGCTTACATTCCTCGATTCGGATACCAAACTTACGCTTTCGGTCGGTATTCAGAGACTTATCACAAAGTTTACCTATGAATCCGATTACGGCATAATCTTTTCGAGTCTTGTCATATCGCTTCTTCCCATACTTTTACTTTATGCCATGTTCCAGAAGGTCATTCAGAACGGTACCGACATAAGCGACGGAATAAAATAACAATCGTTCATTAAGTACAATAAATCAATAAGTATAATAAATCATTTACGCGGCGACGCTAAATTAGCGTCGCCGCGTAAAGTTTATAATAATTTTATACTATAAGGTGAAAGGCAGTACATTATTTTATATAAATATTAAATATAAAAAATTAAATATAAAAATGCACGGTAAAAGGGTGGTATTGACAAATTTTGTATTTTAGAATATAATAATATAAAAATTGAATATACTGACTTAAAGGGCAGTTAAAAAAGGAGGCTCGGAAAATGAACGAAAAAAGAAGAACGGTCGCAATTATCGGCGACGCGAACATAGAAAAAGACGGAGTAAAATATAAACTTGCTTTTGAAACGGGCAAAGCGCTCATAGACGCGGGGTACCGTATACAGTCGGGAGGTCTCGGCGGAGTTATGGAAGCGGCGTTCTGCGGCGCGCACGCTTCTCAAAAATACCGTGAAGGGGATACTGTGGCGCTAATACCGTCATTTGACGCGACGGTAGCAAATCCTTATGCCGATATTATTATCCCAACGGGTCTCGACGTTATGAGAAACGCCATAGTTGCCAACGCGAGCGCGGTCATAGCCGTGGGCGGAGGCGCGGGAACGCTTTCGGAGATAGCGTTTGCCTGGTCGCTTTTCAGAATGGTCCTTGCGTTTGAAAACGCCGACGGATGGAGCGGAAAAGTCGCGAATACCCGTATGGATAATCGCATACGTTATCCCGAAATAGAAGACGACAGGGTTTACGGCGTTAAGAGCGCGGAAGAAGTTATAAAACTTTTAGACGAGCGTATAGCAAGGTATAACCGTTATCACGGCGGAATACAATATATCAAATAATTATGAATTTTACAAAAACAGGTCTGCGGCAGCCGCTGTAATAAAAGCGGCTACCGCAGAAGGCTTTTAAAGCAGATTTTTCAAAATAATTAAGAAATTTAAAAATAGTATTGAAAACGGCATAAAACAATGTTATACTTTTAACATGTATATATTTAATTGTAAAGAGCATACGATTATATTCTTGTAAGCGACATAATAATTATAAAAGGAAAAGGTAAGGAGAGCTTAAAATGATTGAAATTCGCGGTATAAGCAAGACGTACAGGGCAAAGAAAGGCGGGGAATGCAGAGCGCTTAAAAACGTTTCGGCGAAATTCGGCGATACGGGAATGTATTTTATACTGGGAAAGAGCGGCAGCGGAAAAAGTACGCTGCTAAACGTATTGGGCGGACTCGATAAAGTCGACAGCGGCGAGATAATATATAACGGCAAGTCGTTTTCCGAATTTAAGCAAAGCGATTTTGAAAATTACCGAAACCGCGAAGTGGGGTTTATCTTTCAGGAATATAACCTCATAGAAGATTTCGACGTATACGCTAATATAAGTATAGCATTGGAACTTCAACCCGAGCGGGATAAGACAAAGGATAAAGAGGCAATAGAACACGCGTTGCAGAGAGTGGAACTAACGGGCTACGGCAAGAGGCGAGTAGGGGAACTTTCGGGCGGACAAAAGCAGAGAGTAGCGATAGCAAGGGCGATAGTAAAGAATTCGTCGGTAATACTTGCAGACGAACCGACGGGCAACCTTGACTCGGAGACGGGCGAAGACGTATTTAATCTGCTTAAAAGCATATCGAAAGAAAAACTTGTTATAGTGGTATCGCACGACAGGGAAAACGCGGAAGAATTCGGGGACGGAATATTGTATATAAAAGACGGCGTGGCGGAAGAAAAGGATTTCACGGCTGTTACCGTAGAGCAGAAAACGGGCGAAGAACAAAAAGAGGAAGGCATAAAGGCGGCGGGCGAAAAAGTCGATAATGCCTTTGGTGCCGAACGTAACGAGGGGGAAGAAAAGAGAAGTAAAAAGGCAAAAATCAAGCTTCCGCTATCATATTCGTTTAAGATGGCGTTTAAAAACCTCGGTCAGAAGAAGTTTAAAACGTTGTTCACGGTGGTATCTACTTTTATACTATTGATATTCACCTGCGGAATGTACGTTTTTTACGATTTTAACAGTGAAAGAAATATCGCTTTAACAGCAAGTAATAATGAAATAACCCATCTGATTATTAAAGGGACCACGAATAAGGAGATACCTTATAATATCGGACATTTCAGTGTGAATGATATTTATGATTTCGGTTGTTACGCCTACATGGATAATTTCAGCAATATAAAATATTCCGCGGGATTTAATGTTGTAGGTTTTGAAAGTTTTAGTGATTATAATTATAGTATTCCCTCTGAATCGTTAGCAGGGGAAAGCATTGTAAATAGGTTTTTTGATGTTTCGGCATACATAATTGAAAGCGAAAAGGATATAACCGATTTAAACTTTACGTTGTACGAAAACAGCGTTAAACTTCCGGGCGGAGTATATGTATCGGACCTGATGGTAAAAAGTATGCTTAATAAAGGACTTGCTTTTGCTGACGGCACGACCGATTATAATAAGATGGGCGGAAAGGTTATTTCGAATGGAAATATGACTTTTATTATTTCCGGGGTTTTTAAGACGGGTTTTTCCGATTTGTTTTCAGACGAAATTTCATATAGTCATTCCGTTAAAATAAATAAAGAATTAACTGCAATAGAAACAAATCGGTTGAACAAAATTGCCGGAGCAGTATTTATGGATAAATATACGTTTCTATCGGGTTATGTAAGCGATAACATCGACCCCGTCGATTTTAGCGGGAAGAAATTTTCTTTCAGCGTTACCGATGAAAACGGTGTAAATTATCCGATAGATTTTGTCAATACATATAGTCCGAACGGTTTTTTAGATGATTTTATTCTCACGGCGGAGGGCATGATACCTTTTCCTGAAATGACGCTTGGAGAAAATGAAATACTTGTTTCGCCTGAACTTTATAACGAGTTGTTTCCGGACGATAAAATAATTTGGAACGAGGAAAACCATCAGGAAAATGTCAAGATACCGAAAAATTTAGGAAAAACCTTAGATGTTTCCTTTAATCAACCGACCGTGAAAAAAGACTATCTCGGACTTGAAGGAATGGTAATAAAAGGAGTGGATTTTTCAATGCCGAAACAATTGAGGGTAATTACCTCTTTCAATATTGAAAGCCGACTTGACCCCGAATGGATTCTTTTACTCAATAATAACAATATATTACTTTATACAAAAGATTACAACGGTTTGGCAAAAATGCTCAGAGGTTTAAGAACAGACTATTTGATGGGAGTAGATGACGATTTCATGTTTCCCATTTATTATTTCGAGCAGGTTGCATCACAAATTGCAAAAGTTTTTCTGGTCTTGCTTTTAATATCTCTTTTAACGTCTATGTTGTTGCTTATTAATTTAATATCGTTCGGGGTGGCGGCAAGGAGAAAGGAAATAGGTATATTGAAGGCGCTGGGTACCGGCAACGCCGAACTTAAAAAAACATATATAATTCAAACCCTTTTAATAGGTGCTTTTTCTTTTATCTTGGGACTTTTCGGTACTTATTGGTTTGTAGGATTTGCAAACAGTCAGATTGTGATGGGTGTAGATGGCCTTGTATGGTTTGTGATGACTCCGTTTACCTATCTTTTAATGGCGGCGCAGACATTTTTCATAATGCCGGTATTGGCGCTTATACCGCTACGCCGGATAACTGCTCTTAACCCCGTCGACGCGATAAAGAAATAGTCGTAAGGAAATATCCGTTACGTGAAGTCGGGAAAAGCGAGAAAATTACGAGAGAAAATATAAGTGAAAATCATAAGAGTAAATTATAAAAATAATATTATAAAGAAAAAATTATAATGATTTTAATATTTTAATTAAGTTTATTTAAATTTTCGGCGGGAAAATATTTCCGCCGAAAATTTTTAATGTCAGATTTATAATTTTATAAAAAAATCAAAAAAACTGTTGAAAGAAATAAAAATACCTATTATAATAAAACAAAAGATTATCGAGGAAAAAAGATGACAGATGGTGAGCGCCGACAACTGAATATATATCTCGGCGCCATCAGGGACGGGGTTCCGGAAGCGCTTGATTCGCTTTATCTTCTGGTCGGAGGCAGAATGTTTGCGCTTGCAAGGTCTATCGGCAAAAACATTTCCGACGCGGAAGATATCGTTCAGGACAGTCTTGTGAGAATAGCATTAAAGATAAAAAGTTTTTCCAAAGACACCAACGGATACGCCTGGGTTATGAAGATAACAAGAAACGTCGCCCTCGATTTTCTGAGAAAGAAAGGGGTGAGAGCAGAGGAAAATATAGACGATTTTTTCAATCTCGCCTGCGGCGATTACGATGAAGATAAACGTGACGACGCCATACTTCTGGAACAGGCAATAAACAGGTTGGATTCTGACGAGAGAAAAGCCGTTTATTATACTTATTATATGGATATGACTGTCAGGGAAACGGCAAAAAGCATGGGTATAAGCAAGTCGGCGGCGGCAAGGTTAATCGGAAGAGCAGAGAACAGACTGAAAAGTTTTTTAGAAAACGGGACAAAAGAGCGCGATTAAACGTTTTAAAATATGAAAAGCATGAAAAAAGACGAAAAACTTCAAAAATCGTTCAGCGAATATTTCGACGGAGTGAAACCGCCGGCGGTAGACACATCGGTCGCTAAACGAATAATATCCGAAAAGAAAAAAAAGAGCAGACTTATTAAAGTGCTTGTAAGTTTCGGCTCTGTTTTTGCGTGTCTTGTAATAATTGCTGTCGGCATAATGATTCACATAAACAATACAAAGATGATTTTTTACGAAGAAGGCGCGCTGCGCGTTGAAAGCGTGTTTTATTCGGCAGTTAAAGAACAA
Organism: uncultured Clostridia bacterium; assembly: GCA_944376035.1. Classification (GTDB taxonomy): domain Bacteria; phylum Bacillota; class Clostridia; order Christensenellales; family Borkfalkiaceae; genus UBA1259. The sequence goes on from CALWBJ010000108.1 coordinate 12,321, forward strand.
TGCGGTGCTGTTGCAGACCCACTTGAAAATCTGGAATATTCCGATAATGCGCATATAGATTACAGCATGTATTTTGAAAACGACAGGCTTTGTTATATCCGTGCGGAAATCACCGTGCTTAACGAATACGGAAGGGAGGACGTAATTCTTTATGCCGAGGTTACGGACGGCAGACATACTTCGGAAAAATTTAAAAAATATTACGAACTTGAAAGTAAAGGCTCGCTCTCGGGTACGAATTATATATACAGCAAAGAATACGTCGGAGGGGAATGGGTGGCTTCTGCATATATGCTTACGGACAGCGTTAAAATATTTATAGACGCGCAGTCGCCGAACAGCAAGAGTCTGGAAAAATACCTTTATCTTTTCGCCTAAAATAATTTTTTCAAAAATTTTTTGTTTTTGCGGGACAAAACATTTTTTTGAAACGTTGTATAGGTGAAAACGGAAAAAGGAGATTAAAAAAATGAAAAAATCCGTATTGACAGTTGTTTTGTTTATGGTATGTTTGATGGCTTTTTCTGCCTGCGGCAGCGGAAGCAGTTATTGGGGAGAGGGGCAGATATCCGAGGCTTTTGACGACAACTATACCTATCAGGAAATAGTGGAAATGCCATTTTATGACGTTTCCGAAACACCGTCGTCGTACTTTTCGCTCGACCGCAATACGGCGGCTTACTCATTGGTAAGGCGCCAGATTACCGACGGCAGAAAAGTCAACGAAGACTCCGTACGCATAGAAGAAATGATAAATTATTTTGATTACGGTTATCCCGCACCCGCCGACGGAGAGGATATGAAACTTTCGGCGTACATGACAGACTGTCCCTGGAACGCGGAAAACAAACTCATGGTTATCGGAGTTAAGACAAAAGAGGCGGATTTATCCGCGCTTGACAGCAACTACGTTTTCCTTGTGGACGTTTCAGGTTCAATGTCCGGGAGCGACAGATTGGGACTTGTCAAAACGGGGCTTAAAGAACTTGTTAAAAATCTCGGTGAAAACGACAGGGTTTCTATCGTTACTTATGCAAACGGAGTCGACGTTGTACTTGAAAGCACTCCCGCTGACCTAATAGGTAAATTAAGTATAATAAACGCCGTCGACTCGTTAAACGCTCGCGGCTCCACGAACGGCAGCGGCGGACTGGAACTGGCTTACGAAATAGCCGAACAGAATAAAGAAGGGAAGAACAGCCGCGTAATTATTATGAGCGACGGAGATTTTAACGTAGGTATAACGGGCACGGGAACCATGACGGAATTTATTCAGGATAAGGCTGAGAGCGGCGTATATCTATCTGTGCTCGGTTTCGGAATGGGAAATACCCGCGACGACATGCTGGAAACTCTGGCGAGAAACGGCAACGGCAACTACGCTTACATCGATAACGAGACGGAAGCGGTCAAGGTGCTTTCGGAAGAACTCGGCGGAACGCTGTTCACGGTGGCAAAGGACGCAAAAGCGGGCGTAACCTTTACTTCCGCGGTTGAAAAATACAGGCTTATCGGATACGATACAAAATATATAACCGAAGAAGATTTTGAAAACCCCGAAAAGGATACGGGCGAAATAGGCAGTAATCTGTGCGTAACGGCTATGTATGAAATTAAACTTTCAGATAGCGACAGTTCTGAAAAACTTGCGTCGGCAACGGTAAAGTATAAGGCTGTTTCCGAGGACGAAACGGAAAAGACGGTGTCGGTAGATATTATGGCAGACGCTTCGGGCGGCGACCAGATAGAATTTGCGGCTTGCGTTGCGGAATTCGGGTTGGTGCTCAGAAATTCCGAATATAAAGGTACGGCTTCTTTTGAAAACGTGATTTCCCGCTTGGAGGATCTTAAACAATATACCGAAAGCGACCTATATAAAACCGAATTTACGGAGTTGGTACAAAAGGCAAAAACTCTTTACGAAAGATTAAGCGATACCGAAAAAAGTGATATATCAGAATGAGCGTGTTTAAATAATACTTCCACGAAAATGAAATAATAAGTTATAATATAAAATTAAAACGCTATACAATAAATTAAATATAAAATAAAATATCAGATATATAAAAAACTCACGCGGCGCGGAAAATTTCATTTCCGCGCCGCGCTTTTATTTGCAATAAATTTATAAGAAATAATATTGTTTAATATAAAGCCGCTTTTCAGGCGGCTTTTTTAATTTATGCGTTTTTAAAAATCTTGAAGATTTATAATATAAAACGGTTTTTTCTTTTTTTGTGTAAATTTGAAAGTATTATAAGTACCTCCCTGTTTTTCTCCGTTCCACACCACAATAGCGTAATAAGAGTGGTTTACCATATATTCATTTCGTTTCTGCATGCAAAATCTTGTATATTTTTCGCTTATTACGTTTACTGCATTTGCCGAATTTATTATCTTTTTGTATCTGCTTTTATCTTCCGCGCGCCATTTCAGAGTCTGATTAGGGCAGGGAACAGCAATTTCAAGTATAATGTCGGGATAGGTAGAATCCCTCAGGTCAATTACGATTTCCGCAAAATCCATATCTGCGCCCAATGCGCCGCCGGAAATAAAGTGTGTGAAACCGTCTGAAATCAGTTCGGTGATTTTTTGGCGGAGAGCGGTAAGATAGGCTTTATGTTGCTGGCAGTCTTTGTCCTCGTAATTCCACAAAAAACCCTTGGGACGATGTCCCGTAAGACAACATATTTTCATACAAACCTCCTTATATACGTTGTAACAATAATAATATTTACATTGTAGCATGAATAAAAACTTGTGTCAACAATAATAAAATATTAGTGTAAACAAGTGCATGGGGAGATTATTTATGACTGTTCAGGACAGAATATTAGAATTGTTGAAAAAGCGCGGTTGGACAAAATACAGGTTGGCAAAGGAAGCGGGATTTTATCCTACAACCGTATACGATTGGTTTAATGAAAAACATTATACTCCCGACAGGAATTCAATCGAGAGCATTTGTCTCGCTTTGGGAATATCTCAGGCGGAATTTTACAGCGGAGTAGAAGAAATGAATTTAGATTCCGAACAGACGGTGCTTTTAGAATTGTTTTCCAAAGTGCCGCCCGAAAAAAGACAAATAGTATTCGATTTACTTCGTACTTTATCGGAGAAATAAAAATGAAAATGATAGACGCCGTTGTTACAAGATTGAGAAATATTATGTCGGAGAGAAAAATAACACCTTACTATTTTTCCAAAGAGGGTGGAATTGCAAAATCAACGGTTTATCAAGTTTTTAACGGAAAACAGCAAAAGATTATGCTGGATTTATTGTATCAGTTTACGTCTACATTAGGGATAACATTAAAAGAATTTTTCGATGACCCGATTTTCAACGAGGTTACCGATTAAGCAAAATCAGGAAATTATAAATGAACTTTTTGTTTTAATATTCATAATAGGGGAAAAATATGAAACTTAATGAAGCGGTAGGGGAAAGACTGAAAAGTTTGTTAGAAGAAAAACATTGGAAAAATTATTCTTTACAAAAGGAAGGCGGAATTCCACGTTCAACGGTCGGTTTGATTGTCGAAGCAAAGAGAAAAACCGTAAAATTAGAAACGCTTTATCAGATAACCTCTACGCTTGGGATAACATTAAAAGAATTTTTCGATGACCCGATTTTCAATGAAGTTACGGATTAAAATATTTCGTAAAATTTAACTTGGGTATTTTGCGTTATTTTTTATACAATTAAAAAATTTTGATATAAAGATTTATTGTAAAACAAAATGTTAGAAAATTTATATTAATATAAATCCGCCGCGTCAGGTTATCCTGACGCGGCGGATTAAGTTTAACAGGATTTTTTAATCCTGAAAGGTTTTTAAGCGCTACGCTTATTTATCTGCAAGGTTTTTATAAGTCTGTAATCTTTCCTTGCTGTCCTGTTCGGTCTTTTCGAAGAGGCTCTCGGCTATTTCGGGACGCGCTTTCATAAGTGAAGCGTATCTTGTTTCGCCGAGCAGGAAGGACTTATAATCGCCCGTAGGCTCCTTACTGTCGAGCGTGAAGGGGTTTTTGCCCTGATCGGCAAGTTCGGGGTTGTATCTGTAAAGTTGCCAGTATCCGCAATCGACCGCCTTCTTTTCTTCTTCCTGGGACTTGGTCATGTTGATACCGTGGTTGATACAGGGAGCATAGCAGATAATGAGCGACGGTCCGTCGTATTTTTCCGCTTCGGTCAGCGCGTTTAAGAGTTGCTGTTTATTAGAACCCATAGAGCACTGTGCGACGTATACGTAGCCGTAACTCATTGCCATCATGCCGAGGTCTTTTTTCTTGACTCTCTTGCCTGCCGCGGCAAACTTTGCTACCGAGCCGGTAGGCGTCGCTTTACTTGCCTGTCCGCCGGTATTGGAATAAACTTCGGTATCGAGAACGAGTACGTTGACGTTTTCGCCCATTGCGAGTACGTGGTCAAGTCCGCCGTATCCGATATCGTACGCCCAGCCGTCGCCGCCGAAAATCCAGATAGAGGGTTTAACGAGGCAGTCGAGGTTTTCACGAATATAAGAAAGTCCTTCCGCTGTTTCTTTTGCAACTGCGGCTTTTACTTTTTCAGCCGCCGCTTTGGAGCCTTCCGCGTCGTCTTTATTCGCTATCCATTCGTCGAACGCCGCTTTTGTATCGGCAGATACCTTATCCGCCGCCGCGAGCATATCTTCTTCAATCTTGGTGCGGCGTGCTTTATAAGCAAGATTCATGCCGTAGCCGAATTCGGCGTTATCCTCGAACAGGCTGTTAGCCCATGCGGGACCTCTGCCTTCTCTATTCTTGGTATAAGGGCAGGTGGGAGCCGAACCGCCGTATATGGACGAACAACCCGTCGCGTTGGCAACTATCATTCTGTCGCCGAACAGTTGCGTTACTAGTTTAACGTAAGGCGTTTCGCCGCAGCCTGCGCACGCGCCCGAGAATTCGAACAGGGGTTTAGAATACTGACTGCCGATAATTGTCTTTTTGGAGAACGCCGCGGAAGTATCTACTTCGGGCAGTTTTTCGGTATATTCGTAGTTTACGCTCTCATCTTTAAGTATGGAGTTGAGCGGAACCATTTTAAGCGCTTTTTCTTTTGCGGGGCAAACGTTTTCGCAGACTCCGCAGCCCATACAGTCGAGCGGAGATACCTGCATTCTGAATTCATAGCCTTTGAGTTTGGGGCTGTTGCAGGCTTTGGTAACGAAGGACGCGGGTTTGTCGCTGCCTTCTTTTACGAGTGCGGGACGGATAGCCGCGTGCGGGCAAACGAACGAGCACTGATTGCACTGAATACATTTCTGAGCGTCCCAGAGCGGAATCTTGACCGCAACGCCGCGTTTTTCAAAGCGGGTGGTGCCTGTGGGAACCGAACCGTCGGCATTGAAAGCGGAGGAGGGAAGTTTATCCCCTTCAAGTATAAGAATGGGATGAACGATTTCTTTAAAGTATTTGTCGTCCGCGACTTCCGCGAGAGGAGCACCCGTTTCGGCGGTCTTCCACGAATCGGGAACTTTGATTTCGATAAGGTTTGCTTCGGCGGAGTCGATAGCGTCATAGTTCATCTGAACTACCGCGTCGCCTTTCTTGGCGAAAGATTTATAAGCCATCTTCTTCATGAAGTCTTTTGCCTGGTCATAAGGAATGATGTTTGCGACCTTAAAGAACGCCGATTGCAGTATGGTGTTGGTTCTGCCGCCGAGTCCGAGTCCCGCCGCGACTTTGATAGCGTCGATAACGAAAAGGCGGATATTCTTTGTGGCGATGTCTCTTTTTACGAACGCGGGGAGGAAGGATTCGAGTTCCTCGACGTTGGACGCGGACGTATTCAGAAGGAAAGTACCGTTTTCCTTGATATCGCCCGTCATGTTGTAGCGGGTGATATAGGAAGGATTGGAGCACTGAACGAAGTCTGCGGCGTCGATGAGATATGCCGACTGAATGGGCGTATCGCCGAAACGCAGGTGAGAAACGGTTATGCCGCCCGACTTTTTGGAGTCGTAGAAGAAATAACCTTGCGCGTATTTATCGGTGTGGTCGCCGATAATCTTAATGGAGTTCTTGTTTGCGCCGACCGTACCGTCCGAGCCTAAGCCGTAGAACTTACAACTGATAGTGCCTTCGGGAGCGGCGTTGTATTTATAAGAGAAATCCAGAGAAGTGCCCGTTAAATCGTCGTGAATACCGACCGTGAAGTGATTTTTGGGTTCCTTCTGTTCGAGGTTTTTGTAAACCGCATAAATCATGGACGGATTGAATTCCTTGCTGCCGAGACCGTATCTGCCGCCGACAACCTTTATGTCGGTCTTGCCCTTTTCGAGAAGAGCCGAACAGACGTCGAGATATAAGGGTTCGCCGAGCGAGCCTGGTTCTTTGGTCCTGTCTAATACCGCTATCTTTTTAACCGACTTCGGGATAGCGCCTACGAAAGCGTCGATAGCGAAAGGACGGTAAAGTCTGACTTTTAAAAGCCCGAGTTTGTGTCCTTCGGAATTCATCTTGTTGATAGTTTCCTCAACGGCGTCCGCACCGCTGCCCATAAGGACGACTATGTTTTCCGCGTCGGGTGCGCCGACGTAATCGAAGAGGTGATAACTTCTGCCGGTAAGCGCGCTTACCTTGTCCATCATTTCCTGAACGATGGCGGGAGTTGCGTTATAATATTTGTTCGCGGTTTCCCTGTTCTGGAAATAAATATCGGCGTTCTGTGCCGTACCTTTCTGTATGGGGTGCTCGGGGTTGAGAGCGCGCGAACGGAAATCCTCGATATCTTTCATGTCGACGAGATTTTTCATTTCGTCGTAATCGATAACGTCGATTTTGCTTACTTCGTGGCTGGTTCTGAAACCGTCGAAGAAATGCAGGAAAGGCACTTTTGATTTAAGCGTGGAAAGATGCGCGACGAGCGCGAGATCCATAACTTCCTGAACCGAGTTGCTGGCGAGCATGGCAAAACCTGTCTGGCGGCAAGCCATGACGTCCGAGTGGTCGCCGAAAATATTGAGAGCGTGAGCGGCGAGCGCCCTTGCGCTGACATGGAAAACGGTGGGGAGAAGTTCGCCGGAAATCTTGTACATATTGGGGATCATAAGCAAAAGTCCCTGGCTGGCCGTGTAGGTGGTGGTAAGAGCACCTGCGGCGAGCGAGCCGTGTACGGCGCCTGCGGCGCCCGCTTCCGACTGCATTTCTGCTAAGCGAAGTTTTTCACCGAACATATTGACTCTGCCTGCGGCAGACCATTCGTCCGCAACTTCCGCCATCGGCGAAGATGGGGTTATCGGGTAGATAGCCGCTACTTCGCTGAACGCATAAGCAACGTGACTTGCGGCGGTATTACCGTCGATAGTCATTTTTTTCATATATAGTCCTCCGTAATTAAATATTACTATAATTTATAGTCCGAACTAATTATACATTTTCGGACGCAAATAGTCAATGTAAAAATTAAAATTTTTAATAATTTTGATATGAATTGTAATCAGCGTGTTTTTAGGGGCGTTTGATGTCAATTTTCGGCGATTTGCCTTTCAATGAGTTGTAATAATGATTTATTTTTGGTATAATAACCGTTATAATCGGATTTTTTACAGTTTAAAAGTGTTTTATACAGTAAAAAATCAAATACAACACATAAAACACAAAGAAGAAATATTTAAAACAGAGTAAAAATCGTCAACATAAAGAAAAGAAAAATAAAAGACAAATCTATAAAAATCTGTAACAAAACAATTTATAAAAATTTATAAAAATCGAGCACGGAGAAGAAAATGGCGCTTCTGACAGCGGAAAACGTGTGTTTTTCTTACGATAAGAAAGGCGACGTGATAAAAAACGTAACCCTTGAAGTCAACGAGGGCGAATATATAGCGGTAATAGGGCATAACGGCAGCGGAAAGAGTACGCTCGCCAAACTTTTCAACGCCCTTTTAAAGCCTGACGAAGGGACGGTAACGGTGGACGGGTTCTCGTCGTCGGACAAGAAAAATTTATATGAAATAAGAAAGAGAGTGGGCGTAGTTTTTCAGAACCCCGATAACCAACTTATAGCCTCGATTGTCGAGGACGACGTGGCGTTCGGTCCCGAAAATCTCGGCGTAAAGCGTGAAGAAATAAAAGAGAGAATAGATTTCGCGCTGAAAGCGGTGGGAATGGAAAAGTATCTTAAATCCACTCCGTCAAGGCTTTCGGGCGGACAGAAACAGAGAATCGCAATAGCGGGAGTTCTGGCGCTAAAACCCAAAATTTTAGTTCTCGACGAATCTACCGCAATGCTCGACCCGCAGGGCAGAAAAGAAGTGCTGGAAGTTGTGAAAAATCTCAATAAAGAACAGAACGTAACCGTAATAACCATAACTCATTACATGGAAGAAGTGGTCGATGCGGACAGGGTATACGTAATTGACGGAGGAAAAATCGAGGCGACGGGAACTCCCGCCGAGATATTTAAAGACAGGGCGCTTCTGGAAAGGACGGGGCTCGAACTTCCGCTTGCCGCAAAGATAGCGGACAAACTCATTTCGCGCGGCGTGCCGCTTAAAGACGGCATTTTAACGCGCGAACAACTTGCGGAGGCATTATGCGCATTGTAACGGAAAATTTAAGTTATGTATACAGCGAAAAATCCAAGGAACTCGCCGTTCAGGCTCTTAATAATATAAGCCTGACCATTGAAGAGGGAGAATTTTTCGGCATAATAGGTCAGACGGGCAGCGGCAAATCGACCTTCGTCCAGCACCTTAACGGGCTGATAAAGGTCGGTAAAGACAAGGGGAGCATAGTTATAGGCGATTTTAATCTGACCGATAAAAAATGCGATTTCAAGTCTCTCCGCGCAAAAGTGGGAATGGTATTCCAGTATCCCGAATACCAACTTTTTGCCGAGACGGTCAAAGACGACGTCGCGTTCGGAATAAAGAATTTTTTCCCCGCGCTGTCGGAAAAAGAGACCGAAGAAATGGTGAAAACTGCAATCACGCTCGTGGGGCTCGATTACGAAATAGTAAAAGACAAGTCTCCGTTCGACCTTTCGGGCGGTCAGAAAAGAAGGGTGGCGATAGCGGGCGTTATAGTTACCAGACCCGAGATATTAGTGCTTGACGAACCGGTAGCGGGGCTTGACCCGCAGGGTAAGCGCGAATTTACCGAACTTCTTAAAAATCTCCATAAGACCACCGTCAAAACAATAGTGATAGTTTCTCACGACATGAATTTCGTTTCGGAAAACTGTACGCGCGTGGCAGTATTTTCGCACGGAGAACTTTACGCCGAAGGCTCGCCCAAAGAGATTTTTTCGGATTTTACGAGGCTCAAAGAATTAGGCTTGGATCTTCCCGTAACCGCATATCTTACCGAAAAACTCTCTGAAACGGGAATTAAAGTTGAAAGCGATATCACTACCGACGGGTTCTCTGACGCGTTTGCCGCGGCGTATATCGAAAATAAAGAAAAGAGGAGGCGGGAGGAATGAGAGACATAGCGTTCGGACAGTATTATCCCGCGAAATCTTTTGTCCACAATATGGACCCGCGGGTAAAAATTCTTTTATCCATCGCATATATAGTGGCGGTGTTTTTGGTCGCACCCTTTCATTACCTCGGCTTTGCGGCTTGTCTTTTATTTGTCATTATCGCAACGCTCTTTTCAAAAGTTCCCTTTCTTAGAATACTGAAAAGCATAAAAGCCGTGCTGTTTTTCGTTATACTGTCGGCCGTGCTGCAGATTTTTTTCAATACGAACGGCAATCTTTTATGGTCGTGGGGGATTATAAAAATTACAGACGAGGGGCTTTTTAACGCGGGCTTTATAGTGGCGAGAATAACGCTTATAGTCATGGGCGCGTCTTTACTGACTTTTACGACCACGCCCGTAGAACTTGCCGACGGCATAGAAAGCCTGATGTATCCGTTAAAATTCATAAAATTCCCCGTGCATGATTTCGCGCTGGTAATGAGTATTGCGCTGAGATTCATACCTACTCTAATCGAGGAGACAGACAGAATAATAAAAGCGCAGAAAGCGCGCGGAGCCGATTTTGAGAGCGGAAACATATTCAGAAGGGCAAAAGCGCTTATCCCCGTGCTTATACCGCTTTTAATAAGTTCTTTAAGGCGTGCGGACGAACTTGCCGACGCCATGGACGCGAGATGCTATTCGGGAAGCGATAAGCGGACGCGGTATAAGAAAATGAAGATAACTTACCGCGACGTTCTGGGCTTTCTGGTGGTAGCGGGTTTAATAACCGGAGTGGTGTTTCTCAATAAATTTTACATTCTTATAACCGTATTATAAATTATAATGATTATTATTGAATTATAACTTTTTCGGAAAGCGGAAAATTAAAGCGGACGGAAAGTGTAAAAAGCAAGTAAGAAGAAGGTAAAAAGAAAAAAACAAGCAAAGGGCAAAAAGCAAAAAGAAAAAAGAGAAAAAACAAAAAGCAAAAAGTAAAAATTAAGGGCGCAAAATGAGAATAAAACTGACGGTAAGTTACGACGGTACAGATTATTGCGGCTGGCAGGTTCAGCCGAACGGAATATCCGTTCAGAGCGTACTCGAAGAAGCGATAGAGAAAATAACGGGTGAAAAGGTCAAAGTTACGGGGAGCGGCAGAACGGACGCGGGCGTGCACGCTTTGGGACAGGTGGCGGATTTTTATACGGAAAAAGATAATATTCCCCCCGAAAATTTTGCCGCTGCATTAAACACCGTTCTTCCCGATAACGTCAGCGTTATTAAAAGCGAAAGAGCGGCGGACGATTTCAATTCGAGAAAATGCGCCAAAAAAAAGACTTACCGCTACTTACTTTACCTGAGTGCGGTAAAACTGCCGTTATATGAAAGGTATGCTGTGCAGATAGATAAAAACGTCAATATAAATAAAATGCGCGAGGTTTCTAAGGTATTTATCGGAACGCACGATTTTAAATGTTTCAACGCGAGCGGCGGCGGCGCGAAAACTACGGTAAGGACTGTTTATAATATCGAAATAGCCGAAAAGGACTGTATGCTTTCGGTGTCCGTTACTGGGAGCGGCTTTTTATATAATATGGTTAGAATTATGGTCGGTACTCTCTTAAAAGCGGGACAGGGAAAATTAAGCGCAGAAGACGCCGAAAAAATGCTGATATCCGGAAAGCGCAGCGACGGCGGTAACACTCTCCCCGCAAAAGGGCTTTGTTTAATGAGCGTTGAGTACGAATAAAAATTTTCCCGCAATTTTCTAAAAGTAATACAAAAGCATAAATTGTGCGCGGAGAAAATTTTAATACTACATATAGTTCGTGCCCGATAAAAGTTGTAAAAATAAGCGAAACAAACGGCAAAAATAAAGAAAAACGGCTAAAAACGCTTGACTTTACGGCGATTTTCGTTTAATATATTTAGGCGTTTAAAAGGCGGATTCGGTCTGCGCGGGGATTAGCCCTCTCCGAAGCCCTGTCGTGTAGGGCGTTGCGGTCGGTCGCAAAAAGACGTTTTATGTAAAAAATCCAAGGAGAAATATGCTATGAAAACTTACATGGCTCACGCGAAAGACGTGGTCAGAAAGTGGTACGTGGTAGATGCGGAAGGCGTTGCGCTCGGTCGTCTCGCTTCCAAAGTTGCGGCGGTACTCCGCGGCAAGAATAAGCCTACCTTTACCCCCAACGTCGACACGGGTGATTTCGTTATTATAATAAATACCGATAAGGTCGTTCTTACCGGAAAGAAACTCGAAAAGAAATATTACACCTATCATACCGGACATATCGGCGGACTTAAATCCATACAGTATAAAACTCTTTTAGAGAATAAATCCGACGTTGCGGTATACGAAGCGGTAAAAGGAATGCTTCCCAAGAACAGTCTGGGACGCAAGATGCTCACCAAACTTAAAGTTTACAAGGGTGCTGAGCACAATCATCAGGCGCAGAAGCCCGAAACGCTTAAATTGTTTTAAGAGGTGCGATCATGGCTAAAACCACTATGAAAAAGAAAGTTCAATATTGGGGAACGGGCAGAAGGAAGAAGGCTATTGCCCGCGTCCGTCTGATACCTGCCGGCGACGGCACCATAACCATCAACAAAAAGAGCCTTGACGAATATTTCGGACTCGATACGCTTAAATTCATCGTTCGTCAGCCGCTTGAACTCACCGAGACTGCGGCTAAATACGACGTTATAGTAAACGTTTGCGGCGGCGGATTCACCGGTCAGGCAGGCGCTATAAGACACGGTATTTCCCGTGCGCTTTTAGAGGCTGAACCCGAAACCAGGGCGGCTCTTAAAAAGGAAGGATTCCTGACCCGCGATTCCAGAATGAAGGAAAGAAAGAAGTACGGCTTGAAAAAAGCGCGTCGTGCTCCGCAGTTCTCAAAGAGATAATTGTTTGTTTTTTCCGTTTACCGGACACGTTTTGCTTTTGGATAAGCGCTTCGGGGCTGTTCTTTAAAAGCGTTACGGGATTGAATTTAAAAATAAGATTTTTATTTCGGCCAGGTTTTGCGGATAAAACATTGCGGATTATAAAATTCGGTAATAATAAAAAAGCAAGGGCAACCTTGCTTTTTTGTGTTAAGGCAAAAGTGGAAGGGAAATATTACGAGTACGGAAAGGGAATATTATGGGTAAAGAAAAAAACAGAGAAAATACGGAAAGTACAAAACAGAATAAGAATAATAAAGCCGAAGAGCAGACAAGTTCTGAAATTATATCGGAAAACAACGAAGACTTTGAAGAAATAATCCGCGGCGATAACTATATCATTGCTTTTGAAAAGGACGGAATACGACTGGAAATAAAGGATAAAGAGGAAGACGAAGTTTTCGGCGAACTTTCCAAAAACACTAGGATTATACCTTATGACGTTATAACCGTTACGGTGTTTTTTATGTGGGGTAACTTATCTTCGGAACCCGTAAAAAGTCTTGTTATGAGAGTAAATCAGACGGATGACGGTTTTGACGAGGAAGGAAGTCTTCCGTACTCGGAAAAACTTTTATCTAC
>CALWBJ010000109.1 GCA_944376035.1 uncultured Clostridia bacterium
TATGATAGGGCATTGGGAATAATGTATATGTTGGGCGTATGGGACATGCTGGATAGATTAGAAAGGGAAAAGGGAGAGTAGGTGTATGATTGACTTACCTTTAAACATAAATTATGGCGGTAAAGTAGTGGTAATAACAGGTGCCGGAGGTTTAATTTGCGGAGCGATGGCACGGGCGTTTGCGCAAAGCGGTGCGAAAGTAGCGGCACTTGATTTAAATGAAGAATCAGTAAAGAAATTGGCCTACGAAATTTGTTCACAGGATTACATATGTAAGGGATATAAAGCAAACGTATTGGATATTAAGAATTTAGAAGAAGTTCGTAAAAAAATATCCGAAGATTTGGGAACTTGCGATATACTTGTAAACGGCGCTGGCGGGAATAACCCAAAAGCAACAACAGACAATGAATTTCAACACGAAGCAAAAGAAAAAGATAAAACTTTCTTTGATCTTGACGGAGACGGCGTAGATTTTGTATTTAAGCTTAATTTTCAGGGAACGCTTTATCCCACTCAGATTTTTGCGAAAGACATGGCTGCTAAAAAAAGCGGATGTATACTGAATATTTCTAGTATGAATGCGTATAGTCCGTTGACAAAAATACCCGCTTATTCTGCGGCAAAGGCAGGTATATCCAATTTTACTCAATGGCTTGCGGTACATTTTGCGGGAAGCGGAATACGCTGTAATGCTATTGCGCCCGGTTTTTTGATTTCTTCGCAAAACAAATCGCTTTTATTTGACAAAGACGGTAATCCTACGGCACGTTCAGAGAAAATTCTTAATGGAACTCCATGCAAACGTTTTGTAGACGCACAAGAACTGATTGGGGCGACATTGTTTCTTTGTGATGATAAAGCGGCGTCTGCGATTACGGGAGTAATATTACCCATAGATTGCGGTTTTTCTGCTTACAGTAAGGTATGAGATGGAAACTATAAAAGTCAATTTATGCGGGGTTGAATATAAAATAGAATTTATAAAAAACTACGGATTTGATGAATGTATTTTTGTTAAAAAGACAAAGTTTGGTTATAAGGTACGCCATGAAATAAAAAATATTTCTTCTGACACTATGTTGCTTGGAGAGTTGATTGCAGAAATAAAAAAATTTCTTTCGGTGGCAAGGCAGAGGATGATTATTTTTATGCCAATGAAAACGCTCGTCTTTTCGGCAATCTTACTATTCCTTTGGATTATAACAGATTAGATGACAAAGATGAACGGAACAAAAAATTTAAAATTATTGCAGATAGGTCATTGGTAGATCCCGGAGTGAAAGAGGGGAGAATTTTATCATCGCCTTACCAACCGTTTCCTGCTTTGCTGATAAGTAATTATAAAAGTACAAAAGGTATTATCTGCGGAAGTTTGTCGCAGGATTATTTTTATCATAATTTTGAAGTCGGGCATGAAGACGGGAAAGCGTATTTACGTATTTTTTCTTCGTTTAAGAGTATAGAGAAAAGAAAAATATCTCCGGGAGAAACTGTTTTCGACGAGTTTTTTATTGGAGAGACAGACCATGCCGATGATATAAATAAAATTTTTGATAACTATAATGTTGTTTTACGCGAATTTTTAAAAAACAACTGTGGAAGCGGATTGACGAATAGACACACTCTTATATGGGATAGTTGGAACGATGGTATTTTCAGAGATGTTTCTGAAAAGATGCTTATTGAAGAGGCTAAGGCTGTAAAAAAATTTTTTCCTAACGTCGAGTGGTTTCAGTTAGATGACGGATACTCGTCTTATTGCGAAAAAGACGTTACTTTTGACGCGCAAGGACTTGGGGTTGCATACGCGGGAGAGAACGGTATAGATCAAGAAAAATTCCCTTACGGATTAAAGTCTTATACAGAAAAAATCAAAGCGCTGGGATTAAAGCCTGCAATATGGATAGGCGGTTTTTGTCCTGTTAAAAGTAAAATTTATAAAGAACACCCTGAATGGTTTATTGACTATATGTTCAGACTTGACTGGGCTCAGCCTTTGGACGTAAGTCAAAAAGAAGTGCGGGAATATATGTGTAGAGCAATTGATTTCTTAGTAAAAGAAAGCGGCTTTGAGGGAATAAAACATGATTTTTGGAGTTACGCATTTGAAGAAAGACACTATTTTTTAATAAACCATGATAAGTCAGGGTATGAGTATAGAAAATGGTGGGCAACCGAGATGCGGGCAAGACTACCGGATTACGGATACTTGCAAGCTTGTTGCGATATAGGTTCGGGAAATCCGTTTTTAGGTGAGTACTTTAACAATTACCGTTTTGGAGACGATATATGTTCGGGAAGTTGGACATCGATAGAAACGACAGTATTCTGGGGCGTGGCGGCATTAACAACTCATACAGGTGATTTAATAGTACCTAACAGTGACTCCATTGCAATTTTGAGTACGCTTAATGATGATGATTTCATGTTCATAGTTAATTTTCAGATAATATCCCGAAGTATAGCAGAAATTGCAGGACAATTCAGTAAAGTTGAAGAAAATAATAAGCGATTAAAAATCTTACAGAGAGCAACTAAATATCTTAACAATGGTGAAAATGTTTATTTTGCTAAATATGATTACAGAAAAAAAGGAAAAAACCTGCCCCGAATAATTTATATAAATTCTGCATTTGACGCTCCCGACAATAATTTTATAACGGTAGGTGTCTTTAACGGTACTGATAGAACCGAAACAATATCATTTTCTAATAGGGACGTAGGTTTATCCGAGGGTATCCACATTACGGAATATATATGGCAAAATAAAAAAGAGGAAAAAGACACGTATATATTTGAGTTAAGACCGCATCAGAGTTTATTATTTAAAATAGAGAAAAAGTGTATATTAAAAGGTAATAAAAAAATACAATAAATTACGGGTTGCCGATTTTTCGGCAATCCGTAGTTTTTATTATAATTTCAT
>CALWBJ010000110.1 GCA_944376035.1 uncultured Clostridia bacterium
CTGACCGCCATTTGCGGAGAACAATACTTTCCCGGCGGCAGTCTGAGATACACGCACGTTATGCATTCCGACTGGAACAGGCGGGAACGCGATATTCACGATATTATTATAAAAAACGTTTTAGCATACAGTAAAAGCGGGATATGTGCCATAATAAGGCTTCTGCCCGCAAATTCCAAAATAAGAAATGTGGTTATTGACGGCGTAAATGACCTTTCGCCAAAAGACTTGCAACTCCCTTGCGCTCTTCTTGTCGGTGAGTCTGACGGAGCATACGGGAAGAATGAACCGGAAAGTATTTCGGCGATAAACATATCAAATCTTATCAGCAAAGCGAAAATCGCCGTTTCGATACGCGGTTACCTTTGCGATTCTTTTTTCACAAATATTGTTAACCTTAATCCTGCCGGCGCGGTGTTTGATGTTTCCCGTAATGAGGGGGTAAAGAACGTTTCTGTAAGTTCTGTAACTTCCGCAAGCGGTAGAATCTGGGAATTTCATAAGTAATTTAAGGAGAATAAAAAATGCAGAAAGTAAAAAACATACAGTTCAAAAACGTTGATATAGAAGGAGGTTTCTGGAAACAACGTTATGATCTTAACCGCTTTGTCAGTATAGACAGTGTGTACAACCGTTTTGAAGATACGGGCAGGAACGACGCCCTTCGCTTTAATTATGAGAAAGGAAAGTCAAAACCGCTCCACATTTATTACGATTCCGACGTTGCAAAATGGATAGAGGCGGTTTCCTACCTGATTGAAAAAAACGGCGGTTATGAAAAAGAACAGGCTGAAATAGATAAAATGGTCGACGCAATGGCAGAACATCAGTTGGATAACGGGTATCTGAATTCATATTATATTCAGGTTGAGCCCGATAAAATATTTACCGACCGAACATGCCACGAACTTTATTGCGCGGGGCATCTTGCGGAAGCGGCGATTGCATATGACCGCGCTACGGGTAAACATAAGTTTCTCGAAATAGTCGAAAAGTACATGGACTGCATTGAAAAAACTTTTATTAAAGACCGCTCGGCACGGTTTTCCACTCCCGGCCATGAAGAACTGGAAATTGCGCTTATAAAATTATATGATTATACGGGAAACAAGAAGTATCTCGATATGGCAATGTTTTTTATAGACACAAGAGGTACATTGGAAGAGCAAGAATATGAATTTGCCGAACATAATTACGCACAGAGCGCCGTGCCCGTCCGTGATCTCGATATGGCGGAAGGACACGCGGTAAGAGCCGTATACTTATATATTGCCATGAGCGAAGCGGCAATAAAAACAGGGGATAAGAATCTCTTAAATGCCTGCGAAAGATTATTTAATAACATTGTAAATAAAAGAATGTATGTAACGGGCGGAATCGGCTCGGCAAAACTCGGAGAAACATTTACGGTTGATTACGATCTTCCCAACCTCGAAGCATATTCCGAAAGTTGCGCGGCAATCGGACTTTCTTTGTTCGCCCTTTCCATGCAGCAGAGCGGATTAAACGCCGCTTATGCCGACGTTATTGAGAAAATAATGTACAACAATATGCTTTCGTCCACTTCTCTCGACGGCAAAGCGTTTTTTTATGAAAATCCGCTCGAATTCCATCTGGCTTCGGTTGATAAAGAGACTTCTGTCAAGCCTCAGTTCCGTTCGCACTTACCTATAAGACACAGACTTGAAGTTTTTGCCTGTTCCTGTTGTCCGCCTAACGTCAACAGAATATTTGCACGTATCGGAGATTTTTTCTTTTCGGAATACGGCGACAGTCTCGTAATAAATCAATACGGTGCGGTAAGTCTTAAAAACGAGAAAATAAATCTCAGAATGAAAACCGATTATCCGATAAACGGCAAGGTAAAGTTTACTTTGAAAGACAATAAATATTCCAAAGTAATCTTACGCAAACCTTCATGGTGCGACCAATTTACCGTTGACGGCGCAAAATATCAGTTAAAAGGGGAATATATTCAAGTTGAACCTAATATGGAATTTTCGGTAGACTTTAAGATGAAACCGTATTTCATTCAGGCTAATCCCATGGTCAGGGCGGATAACGGCAAAGTGGCGCTTATGTACGGACCTACGGTTTATTGTCTTGAACGTATCGATAATCCTTACGAACTTAACGCGCTTTCTGTGCGGTTAAAAACAAAATTCAAAAAGATTAAAAATCCGAATTACTTATTGCCTGACTTGGAAACGGTGGGTTTTTCAGACGAGGCTTTTGATTCGCTGTACAGAAAAGCAAATAATGATAAAAATCCGGTAAAACTTCATTTTTGTCCCTATTGGACATTTGCCAACAGAGAAGAATGCGATATGATTATCTGGATAAGAAAACTTTAAAAATCTCCGTATTATTACTGTTTGATAAACTGTTTGATAAAATAATTTATTAAAAAATTTTATTTAAAACCCCGGAACAGGTTTACTTTTTTCAAACCTATTCCGGGGTTAATTTCAAATATATAAAAATATAAAATATTATAAAATATATAGTTGAACCTGACTTTTACCGATATATCTTTCAATAATTTAAAATTTATCTGATTCGGGACATTTTATTTAGGTTCGGTTTTGTGTTCATCTTTTATAACTGTCATTTTGTTATCTTCAACAAAAAATTTATTCCGGTATTCGGTAGGGGATAATCCTGCGTACTTTTTGAATGTGCGGTAAAAAGAAGTTGAATCCAAAAATCCTACCTTCGTCATTATTTCTTTTATGGGAAGATTTGTTTTTCCGAGTAAGCCTCGGACTATTTCCATTTTTTTATTCACTATGAATTGAAGGGGCATTCTAAGGGTACACTGAAAATAAAAGTAGTCAAGGAAGATGATATCGTTGAGATATACGCTTATTGCGACGAGGAGTCCAATCAGGCAATGACTCCGTTTGCGGTATTCAGCGGTTGCTATTTTGCCGGTCATCTTGACGTCGGTCTGCTTCACAGCGGCGCTCCTTCATCAATGTCCATAGAAAGCATAAGCGTCAGGAATCTTGATGCGGTTAAAGGTCAACTTGTAACAGTTGATGAAAATGACAGGGTAGAACTTTCTTACGAAAAGCCCGATGACGGAGAAGAAGTTCCCGGCGGTGATGGTCAAGAGCCCGGCGGCAACGAAAATCCCGGCGGTAATGAGCAAGAACCCGGCGGCAACGAAAATCCCGGTGAAGGAAGCGGTTGCGGTTGTGGCAGTAATGTTGCCGGTTCATCAATAATTATAGGACTATCTGCACTGGCGGCGGCTGTGTTTGTTATAGTTAAAAAATCGGCTAATAAAAAAGACTGATTTTTCAAAAATTTAATTAATCATCTATAATCGGGGCATTATAAAAAGGGATTTCCGCGGACGGCAATTTTTGCGACCTCCTGCGGAAATCCCTTTAATTTTTATTTTATTGATTTTAATATTTTCAACTGAAAAATATTACTGAATCTTTATCGACTTCAAAAGAAAAACTATTTAAATTTTATCGGCGTTAAAGATATTAAAATTTACTGTACTTAACATTGACTTATGCCGTGCATACTCAACTTTTGAAACAGGCGAAAGCAAACTTATATGCATACATGCAGACGGTGCGGCTCTTTCCTAGAGCAGTTATTCCAATACCCATATTCCCCGAATTAAAGGCTCTGATGCCCCGAATAAGGGAAGAAGAGTGGAAACACGGCGCATATGCGTTATCTCGGAATTTTCCGCGTTTCTGCCCGAATTATCGCCTATATGATTTAAGACATACGTTTATCACACGAACGAAAGAATGCGGAGTGCATGACGAACTTGTGAGCCTTTGGACAGGACACGAACTCGGAAAGAGCGTAACCGCAAACGTATATACTCATTATCAGATGAGTTATCAGCAGGAGCAGGCGTTGAAAGTTGAATACGAGTTGTAAGTATGTCGTTTTATTTTCAAAAATCCTCCCAAAAGTATCAGCCGAGTATAAAAAAAAGTACAAAAAAACGCCTGTTTTAATACAAAAACAAGCGTTTTTGGCGGAATCGATGAGACCCCAACTGAACAGATATGTCCATGAAAATATGCGATATAAACTTTCATTTAAATCAAATACTATATGCATATATAATAATCTTTTAAAATTGCATTTAAGAATTTTGTATGTTATACTAAAAATGACATACAAGCAAATCGTAGTTTACTTATTTAACAGATTATAATTCAAAAATATCACGGAGAAAGTACACATGCAACCAATTGTAATTAATGATCTATTGCAAATATCTGATGAAGATATAAGAAAAACCAGATTAAAACTTAATGTTTTCAATGGTAGTGTTGATCCGCTTGAAGAATACAAGAAAGATCCGAATAAAATAAATGTCGAGTGGTTTCTATGGCATAATAAAAGAAGATATTTTAAAGAAGGGCAAATTGCTATATGTTTGTTGTATCTTTATAGTGATAAATGGTTGCTCACTACGATTAAAAAGATTACAAAAGAATTAGATATTGAGAACGGTGTCGGTTTTGAGGCAGAAGAAATTCCTAAATACAGCAAGTATTATGGTCGATTAGTTTTGAAATATCATAACACCCATAGGGGTATGGGGAGAACCTACAAGTCATTAATGAATGAATTAGAAGTAGTAGAAATTCTTTCCGCTGCTTACGATGGCGATGAATTTCCCGGTTACGAAAATGTGAGACTTTCTTTTCCTCAGCTCGAAACTATAATTCGTAAAAAGCGTAGCGGATGGCTTGATGCGTTGAGAAACCAAAAGGCAATATATTTAATTACCGATAGAAGCAACGGAAAATTATATGTTGGTTCGGCAACAGCGCAAAAAGGAATGTTGCTTCAAAGATGGACGAATTACATAAATGATGGTCACGGAGGTAATGTCGAATTAAAGCATATTGTTCAGACCAAAGGTTTAGACCATATAAAGAATAATTTTCAATATTCTATTTTGGAAAACTACAATGCAAGAATGGATGATAACTACATTTTAGACCGTGAGAAATGGTGGAAAGCTACACTTTGTACTAAAGAGTTTGGATACAACAAGAACTAAACAGAAGAATGCGTATTAAAAAAACAAAAAAGAAAGTAAATGTAAAAAATAAAAAAGCACCCAACCAAACCTTTTTACGGGTTCAGTTGGGTACTGCTTGGCGGAGAAAGAGGGATTCGAACCGATAATGTTGAATTTGAAAAAATATTTATATTATGAGTTGAAAAGACTGTTTTTCATGAAATAAAATTTCAAAAACTATCCCCAAAAATCTGTTTTTCGTATGTGCTTTTTCAAAAAGCACATGTCAGCAAAAAAACTCCCGACTTAATACAAGTTGAGAGTTTTTGTTTTATGTTTTATTTTATGAGTGAAATGAAAGTTCCTTTGTCAGCCTTTTACCGGGAGAATTTTTCGCTTACCTGGGTATTATTTGTTATTTCATTTTTTTGCTTTTTTATGGTCTTGAAATGTAAGTTTATTTTTATTTTCAAGCAGTTTATTTATTTTTGTTCCTATCCCTACGAATTTTTCAATGTATTCGTCATTTTCTGTATTTTTCCCGTTATTTTTGTCATAAAGTTCGAAAATGCCGCAAAAAATCATTTGCTCTATATTGGTATCAAAATATTTTGCAATTTTTAGTGCATTAAATATCGATGGCAAATTATATCCGCTTTCGTATCTGTTCATTGACGGATTTGTTATATTTATCTGTTCGCTTAATTTGTCAAGAGAGATGTTGTTTAGTTTTCTTAATCTTTTTAGACTTAATCCAAAGGCTATTGCGCAATCTTTTTCGTTTAGTTCGATATCAAGGTCGGGCATTCCTTTTCGGTTAATAAAGTCCCCAATTTTCATTTTCATACCGATATTATATAACTTTACAATTTAAATTACTACAATTTTGTAATATTTCTTGACTTCACTACAAATATGTAGTATTATGTATTTACTACAATATTGTAGTACCTTGTCAAAAAATTTAATAGTGATATTATATATTTATTTTATAATAAATCTACAATTTCTCTGCTTTTTGACAAGGGGCAGAGATTTTGTTTTATAAAGATAATTTAAAGGAGTGTATCTGAATGAAAAATAAGTATCTTGAATTATTGCAAGAACGTATTACGGGTGATGGTCGTAAGTTTGTTGGAGTTGCTCGATCTCATGGTGTAGATACTGAAAAATATCGTGAAATGCTTTCTAATCAGTATAAATGCTGTTTAAACATTTTGGAAAATTTTGATTTGCATCTTTTTAAATTGGTTGCTTTATATTCTTCTTTATCTGAAACAAATCAAAAGAAAATTTTTTCCCTTGTAAAGCGTCTTTATTGTATAGAAGAAGAGATTTCCGAACTTTCGCAAGACGATTTACATTTTATTTATACCTTTTATCATAATTTGCCTTTACGCATTAAAAGGAAGAATAAAAATGATAAGTAAATTTATTTTAATTTTTTGGGGGTAAAAGGGGGCGACTTTATGTCGCCCCGGAACCGCCGAAAGGGACGTGCGCCTTTATCTTGATAAGGTGCACGTCCTGGGTAAATAGAATTAAGTAAAAAAGCGATTAGCGCCTTATTATTTTAATGGGTAGGTTTATGCCTGATTATAAATTAAAAAGTGAAATTTTAAAAGAAGGTCAGATGTTGTATGATTACAATAGGGTTTCAAAATCGGTGTATTCGTTTGTATACGACCGAGAATTTCCCAATGCTCTGCAATATTCTACTGCTCTTGAATTATCGGCATACTACCGAGAAAATAATCCGATTAAGTGGAAAGAGTGCGAAAGAATTTCTCATGCGCATTGTTCGCGTGTTGTACGATTGAAAAAGAAAATATCTGAAATGGTTTTTAATTCCGATTGTGTGTTTTTAACTTTTACATTTACTGATTATTCTTTGCAACATAACAATGAACGGAGTAGGAGAAAGGCTATTACTTCTTTTTTGAATAATTTGAATGTTCCTTATGTCGCAAATATAGATTTCGGCAAAAAAAATCATAGAGAACATTATCATGCAGTTGTAGCAGTGGATAAAGTTGATTATTCGAAATGGACTTACGGAGCAATAAACGGACAGATTATCCGAAACAATACCGATGATATTGCAAGATTATCTAAATACGTGGCAAAACTGACTAATCACGCAATTAAGGAAACTACAAAAAGAAATGCCGCAATATATAGCCGTAAAAAATTTGCATTTATAAATGGAAAGTATATTGAAGTTGATAAAAACGGAATTATTAAAAATGAAGAATAATGTTTTTACAAAAACTGAATATATCAAATTTCCGTATTTACATTTTTTTACTTATCAGTATGTAAACGGCGTTTATTCTTTCCGCTATCATAGGAACGGACAGCAAAAGAATATATCTTCAAAGATATTGGAAAAAGCAAAAATAAAGGTGATAGAATATTGCAATTTGCTTTATATAAACTGCGGAATAATTCCCGAAAGTCAGAAAAATACCTTTAATGAGTTTGCCGAAAAATGGCTGAATATAGTAAAAAAACCGAATGTAAATAAAGATACTTACAGAGTTTACAGAGTCGTTTATCTGAATTATATAAAGCCTATATTTGAAAATAAGTATTTTAGTGATATTTCCTTATTTGAACTGCAAGAATTTTTCAATAATTTACCTGCTGAAAAGGGCAAAACAAGAGAGAATATAAAAATTGTGCTCAACGGTATTTATCAATTTGCTTATATGGAAAGCATTATCGATAAAAACCCTATGGAAAGAGTTATCGTAAAAAGGCATATAAGGAAGAAAGGCAAGTGCTTAACGTTTGAGGATGAAAAAAGGTTTCTCGGATCCATAAAGGGCAGTTCGCGCGAACTTGCATGGCTGATAATGCTTTACAGCGGCGTTCGTCCAGGTGAACTCGCAACTATCGAATTTAATTGGCTTGAAAACGTTATGACGATAAAGAACGGAAAACTTAAAGAAAGTCAGAAAGAGTATGAATACAGAACAATACCCATATTCCCCAAATTAAAGGCTCTGATGCCCCGAATAAGGGAAGAAGAGTGGAAACACGGCGCGTATGCGTTATCTCGGAATTTTCCGCGTTTCTGCCCGAATTATCGCCTATATGATTTAAGACATACGTTTATCACACGAACGAAAGAATGCGGAGTACATGACGAACTTGTGAGCCTCTGGACAGGACACGAACTCGGAAAGAGCGTAACCGCAAACGTATATACTCATTATCAGATGAGTTATCAGCAGGAGCAGGCGTTGAAAGTTGAATACGAGTTGTAAGT